>NZ_DGRF01000021.1:0-64762 GCF_002390995.1 Clostridium sp. UBA4395 | reverse complement strand
CAACCGCTATTGCGACAGCCCCTTTATTTTGGTATAATTGAATTGAAAATGATAAATTTAGTATGATATTTAAACTAAAATTTTAGTATTAATTTCAAATGTGGTAGACATAAAAACATTAATAATATTTGTGTTTATATTAATTAATATGGTATTATATAAAATGTGCTAAAAAGAGATACTATATAAAATGAAGATAATTTTAAATTTAAATAAAGGAGTTAAGGTAATGAGTGATTATATAAAGGAGATAGAGAAGAGAAGAACCTTTGCTATAATTTCCCACCCAGATGCAGGTAAAACTACACTTACTGAAAAATTACTTTTATATGGGGGAGCAATAAGACTAGCTGGATCTGTAAAGGCAAGAAAGACATCTAAGCATGCTGTTTCTGATTGGATGGAAATTGAGAAGAAGAGAGGAATTTCTGTTACATCTTCAGTAATGCAGTTTGGATATGAGGGATATTGTATAAACATATTAGATACTCCAGGACACCAGGATTTTAGTGAAGATACATATAGAACACTTATGGCTGCAGATAGTGCAGTAATGGTTATTGATGGAGCAAAAGGGGTAGAGGATCAAACTAGAAAGCTATTTCATGTTTGTAGTATGAGAGATATTCCAATATTTACTTTTGTAAATAAGATGGATAGAGAAACAAGAGACCCTTTTGAACTTATGGAAGAGATAGAAAATGAATTGGGTATAAAATCATACCCAATAAACTGGCCTATAGGTACAGGTATGCACTTTAAAGGTGTTTATGATAGAAATAATAAACAAATTCAAATTTTTAAAGCTGGAGATCATGGGCAGTTTGAAGTAAGTGAGACTGTTATAGATTTAGAAGATGAATCAGCAGTTAGAGAGGCTATAACAGATAGTCTATATGAAAAGTTACTTGAGGACATAGAATTATTAGATATAGCTGGAGATGCCTTTGATGAAGAAAAGGTGAGAGTTGGAGAACTTACCCCTGTATTTTTCGGTAGTGCTTTAACTAATTTTGGTGTAGAACCATTTTTAGAGAACTTCTTAAAGTTAACTACAGCCCCATTAGGAAGAAATTCTGATATAGGAAAGATAGAGGCAACAGATGATAACTTTTCTGCTTTTGTATTTAAAATTCAAGCTAATATGAATAAGGCTCATAGAGATAGAATAGCTTTTATGAGAATATGTTCAGGTCAATTTGAAAAAGGTATGGAAGTTTATCATGTTCAAGGTGCAAATAAAATAAAGCTAGCACAACCCCAACAATTTTTAGCTCAAGATAGAGAAATTGTTGATAATGCTTATGCTGGAGATATTATAGGAGTATTTGATCCAGGTATATTTAGTATAGGTGATACCCTTTGTTCACCAAGCAAGAAGTTTAAGTTTGAAGGAATTCCAACCTTTGCGCCAGAACACTTTGCAAGGGTTAGAACTGTAGATACTATGAAGAGAAAACAGTTTATAAAGGGTGTAACACAGATAGCTCAAGAGGGAGCAATTCAAGTATTTAAAGAACTTCACATAGGAACAGAACAAATTATAGTAGGAGTTGTAGGAGTTCTTCAATTTGAAGTTTTAGAATTTAGATTAAAAAATGAATATAATGTAGATATAAAAATGGATATGCTTCCATATAGAAATATTAGATGGATTGAAGCTTTAGAAGGTAAAGTTGATGATTTAAGTTTAACAAGTGATTCTAAAGTTGTTAAGGATATTAAAGATAGAGACTTACTTATATTCCAAAATGATTGGGGTATTAGTTGGGCACTAGATCACAATAAGGGCTTAGTTTTATCTAATATTAGTAAAGGTGAATAATAGAAAAATTCCTCAAATTTTTTTGAGGAATTTTTTTTATTTAACTATTAAATTTATTTTTTACAGTTAGGTATTCTTCTATGTAGTCCATGGCAATAGTTAGAAGAGCTACTGCAATTATTAAATTAATTAAATTTCCTCCCATAACAAAAAATAAACCAATTAAAACTACCAATAGTAAAAAGCTACCAAACCAACAAAGATACATCATATATGTCAATCCTTTCTACATCCAAGTAAAGTAATAAGTTAGATCTTTTGACTATTTTCTCAAAAATATATAGGATTATAAGATCTGAAAGTCAAAGGTGAAATTATTTTGTGTAAAATATTTAATATTATTCTTTTATATTAAAAAATAAGGTTGAAATTCTTTAGATTTAATGTATAATTTAATTGTATGGATACTAAATTTGTTGTATGGGTACAATATTGCATAATCATAAAGGGGGACTTTAAATGAAAGAAAAGGCATCAATAAAAGCATCGAGAAATAGTTTTAGAATCATTGAAATAGTTCAAATAGGACTTATGGCAGCGTTAACATATATAGCAACTGCAGTTATAGCTATACCAGTGGGAGATAATGCAGTTTTACATATAGGTGATGCAGTACTATTTTTATGTGCCATCTTACTAGGAAAAAAAAGAGGAGCTGTGGCGGCTGCTATAGGTATGACATTTTTTGATTTGTTTTCTCCATACTATATATGGGCGCCATTTACCTTTATTATAAAAGGAGTTATGGCATATATAGCAGGAGCTATAGCCTATAGAGGTGATTATCAAGGAGATAAATTTTGGAATAACTTATTTGCATTCATTGTAGCAGGAATAGTTATGATTTTTGGATATTTTCTTGCTGGAGGTTGCTTAAATCACTTTGTATATGGAATACCAACTATTGGACAAGGATTTATAGTGGCTTTAAAGGATATACCAGCTAATATACTTCAAGTAGCAGGGGGAATTGCTATAGCATTACCACTTTCCATACCGTTAAAAAAATATTTAGCTAAATATTTATAATAGATAGAGCATCACTAAAGGTGGTGCTTTATTTTTTTATATTTTGGGGCAAACGAAATTTAAATAAAAAATTAACCTATTGACAATATATAAATGGAGTACTATTATGTAGATATACCCCCTGAGGGGGGAGGGGAGGTAAATAATGAGTGAAGAAAGAAAAAAAGCTTTGCAATTGTTAAAAACAGCAAGGGGTCAGATAGATGGAATTATAAAAATGATAGAAGAGGGGAGGTATTGTATCGATATTTCTAATCAAATCTTAGCATCACAAGCTTTATTAAAGAAATCAAACTTAGAAATTTTAAAAGGACACTTAAATCATTGTGTTAAGGATGCAGCAATAAATAATAATATGGATGAAAAGATTGTGGAAATAAATAATATATTAGAAAAGATAATTACAAAATAAAGAAGGTGAAAACATGGATAATAAATCATTTAAAATAGAAGGAATGACTTGTTCTGCTTGTGCAAATAGAGTAGAGAGAGCAATTAGTAAGTTAGAGGGGGTTGAAAAAGCAAATGTAAATTTTGCTACAGAAACTTTAACTGTAGATTTTAATAAGGAAAATTTAAATTCTCAAATGATTGAGGAAGCTGTAGTTAAAGCCGGATATGGCGTAAAGAAAAATGTAAAAACCTACAATTTTAAAATAGAAGGAATGACTTGTTCTGCCTGTGCTAATAGAGTAGAAAGAGTAACTAGAAAACTAGATGGAGTAGAAGATGCTACAGTAAATTTTGCCACAGAGAAGCTTACTATTAAAGTGAATGAAGATGAGATATCCTATGGTGATATAAAAGCTGCGGTAGATAAAGCGGGTTATAAGTTAATTAAAGAGGAAGTAAAATATAAGGAAAACCAAGGAGAGGAAAAAAGTGAAGCTAGCAAATTACTTACAAGGTTCATATCTTCCCTAATTTTTACAGTTCCATTACTAATAATAACAATGGGTCATATGGTAGGAATGCATCTTCCATCTATAATAGATCCTATGGCTAATCCACTAAATTTTGCATTAATTCAGTTGATACTAACATTACCAGTAATGATAGCTGGATATAAGTTTTATAAGGTAGGACTTAAAAATTTAATTAAACTAAGTCCTAATATGGACTCACTAATATCCATAGGAACTTTGGCTGCTTTTATATACGGTATATTTGCTATATATAAAATAATGCAAGGGGATCATGAGTATGCAATGCATCTATATTTTGAATCTGCTGCAGTAATACTAACCTTAATAACCTTAGGTAAATATTTAGAAGCGGTATCTAAAGGTAAAACCTCTCAAGCTATAAAGGCTTTAATGGGTTTAGCTCCTAAAACAGCAACTATAATTAGAGATAATAAAGAAATTGTAGTACCTGTAGAAGAGGTTATAGTTGGGGATATAGTACTAGTAAAACCAGGTGAAAAGTTGCCAGTAGATGGAGAAGTTATAGAAGGAAATACATCTATAGATGAATCAATGCTTACAGGAGAGAGCATACCTGTTGAAAAATCTATGGGAAGTAGTGTAATAGGGGCTAGTATTAATAAAACAGGATTTATTAAGTATAAGGCCACTAGAGTTGGTAGAGATACTGCTCTTGCGCAAATAGTTAAGCTAGTAGAAGATGCTCAAGGTTCAAAAGCACCTATTGCTAAACTAGCAGATGTTATATCAGCCTACTTTGTACCTGTAGTTATAGGTCTTGCTATAATTGCTTCAGTGGGTTGGTTGATTGCTGGTGAAACACCTATATTTTCTCTTACTATATTTATTGCAGTACTGGTTATTGCCTGCCCATGTGCTTTAGGTCTTGCTACTCCAACTGCAATTATGGTGGGAACAGGAAAGGGTGCTGAAAATGGTGTTTTAATTAAAGGTGGAGAACCATTAGAGACTACTTATAAATTAAAAACCATAGTATTTGATAAAACAGGAACTATAACAGAGGGAAAACCTAAGGTTACAGATATTATAACTAATGGTGAATCAGAGGAAGAAATTCTTATTTTAGCAGCTAGTGCAGAGAAGGGATCAGAGCATCCACTTGGTGAAGCCATTGTTAAAGATGCAGAGGAAAAAGGTTTGAGCCTTAAAATAATTGATAAATTTAATGCTATTCCAGGACATGGTATAGAAGTAGAAATAGATAAAAAATCTATTCTTCTAGGAAATAAAAAACTTATGATGGAAAAAAATATTAATATTTCAAGTTTAGATGAAACTTCTGATAGATTAGCTTCAGAGGGAAAAACACCAATGTATATAGCTATAGATGGAAATGCTGCTGGAATTATAGCTGTAGCAGATACTGTTAAAGCAAGTAGTAAAGATGCCATAGAAAGTCTGCATAAAATGGGTATAAAAGTAGCTATGATAACTGGAGATAATAAGAGAACGGCGGATGCCATTGCAAAACAAGTTGGTATAGATATAGTATTATCAGAGGTTTTACCGGAGGATAAAGCAAATGAAGTGAAAAAGCTTCAAGTTGATGGAAATAGAGTAGGCATGGTTGGTGATGGTATTAATGATGCTCCAGCTCTTGCCCAGGCTGATATAGGAATAGCAATAGGATCAGGGACAGATGTAGCCATTGAATCAGCAGATATAGTTCTTATGAGAAGTGACTTAATGGATGTGATATCAGCCATAAAACTAAGCAAAGCAACTATTAAAAATATAAAGGAAAATTTATTCTGGGCCTTTGGTTATAACGTATTAGGAATACCGGTGGCTATGGGAGTATTACACATTTTTGGTGGCCCATTATTAAATCCTATGATAGCTGCAGGAGCTATGAGTCTAAGTTCAGTATCAGTATTATTAAATGCATTAAGGCTTAGAAGATTTAAAGCTTAATATCCCTATTTATATAGGAAACTATATAAATAGGAAACTATATAAATAGTTAACTATTTGTTCTGTTTATAAGGGTTTAAAGGCATTTGATAATTTTAATGATAATATTAAATTATCATACTAATATATATTTTAGGAGGAGAAAGTAATGAAAAGGAAAATATTAATTGAAGGAATGAGCTGTAAAAACTGTGTAGCTCACGTAAAAAATGCTCTAGAAGAGTTAGCTGGAGTTTTAGAAGTAGAAGTTAATTTAGAGGGGAAATATGCTTTAGTAGAAGCTACTGAAAGTAATGATGTTTTAAAAGCTACTATAGAAGAAGAAGGATATGATGTAGTAGGCATAGAATAAAATTACCATAAATTATATAATAGAAAAATAATCAAATGTCTTAAAGGTTACTAGATTTTTATGAAAGTAAACTTTAAGGCATTTTTATTACATATGGTTTTAAGAAGGTATATTTAAGAATAATCTATTATGTATATAAAATAATAATAATGTGATAATTATTCACATATAATTAAAATAACAGAAATATATAAGTTAATAGGAACTGTTGATTAAATATTCTGAATACTATATAATATAACTATTAAAGTTAATGTATTTTATTAAAAAGTTTGGGGGCGTTTAAAATGATTCAAGTATTTTGTAAAGAAAAAGGCTCTGGGAAAACAAAAGCATTAATGAATTTAGCTAATTCAAAGGTAAGTAGCTCAAAAGGAAATCTAGTGTATATCGATGATGACACAAGAGGACTCCTACGTATTCATAAGAACATAAGGTTTATATGTTCTAAAGACTTTAATATTCATAATTACAAAGATTTTTACGGTTTTATATGTGGCATAATATCTAAAGACTATGATGTGGAAAGTATATTTATAGACGGTATTTTGAGTGACATATGTAATGATGCGGATGATTTTGGTTCAATACTAAATAAATTAGAATATTTATCAGAAAAATTTAAAGTTGACTTTTATGCCAACGTTAGTTGTGAAGAAAATAATATACCAGATACTATTAAAAAATATGTTGTTTAGAGAAAATTAGTATTTACTCTTGAAAAATGATGATAATAATAGTAATATGTATTTAAAATAGAATATAGTAAGAGACGATGAAGAAAAGAAGTAATTAAATGAATTTTAAAGAGAGCTGATGAGTGGTGTAAATCAGTAAAGGATTTTAGTGAAATACATTTTAGAGTCTTAGGTCGAAGTAGTAGTAGGCTGTTACGGTTTCCTAACGTTATTAAGGAAGAGAATAATTTAAATGTTTTTAAAGATTTTAAATTATAAATTTGGGTGGTACCACGGAAATTTTCGTCCCTAGTATTTTTATACTAGGGACTTTTTTAGTTTCTTAATTATATTTGTTAAAATTGAAATCATAGCCGAAGATTAAAGTAAAAAAACTATAAGATGTTGGAGGAAGTTATGGAAAATTACAATGTATATGACGTTTTAAAGGAACGTGGATTTTTAAAGCAATTAACACATGAAGAAGAAATGAAAGAAATATTTGCAAAGGAAAAGGTAACTTTTTATATAGGATTTGATCCCACAGCAGATAGTCTTCATATAGGACATTTTATTGCTATGATGTTTATGTCTCATATGCAAAAGGCAGGGCATAGACCAATAGCTTTAGTTGGTGGTGGTACTGCAATGATAGGTGATCCATCAGGTAGAACAGATATGAGAAAAATGCTAACTAAAGAGGAAATTGATCACAATATATCTTGTATAAAGGGTCAACTTTCAAGGCTAATAGACTTTAGTGATGATAAAGCAATCCTAGAAAATAATGCAGACTGGCTTTTAGATTTAAATTATGTGGATTTTATAAGAGGTATAGGTTCACACTTCTCAGTTAATAGAATGCTTACTGCTGAATGTTTTAAACAAAGATTAGAAAAAGGATTATCCTTCTTAGAGTTTAACTACATGTTAATGCAAGGATATGATTTCTACGTATTGAATAAAAAATATGATTGCACAATGGAATTAGGTGGAGATGACCAGTGGTCAAATATCTTAGCAGGAATGGAACTTATCAGAAGAAAAGAAGGTAAATCAGCTTATGGTATGACATGTTCACTACTTACCAATAGTGAAGGAAATAAGATGGGTAAAACAGCCAATGGAGCAGTATGGCTTGATCCTAATAAAACATCACCATTTGAATTCTACCAATACTGGAGAAACATTGATGATGCAGATGTAGAGAAGTGTCTATGCCTACTAACATTTGTTCCAATGGATGAAGTAAGAAGACTTTCAGCTTTAGAAGGAGCAGAAATTAACGAAGCTAAAAAGGTTCTTGCTTATGAGGTTACAAAACTTATCCATGGAGAAGAAGAAGCAGAAGGAGCTAAAAAGGCTGCAGAAGCTCTATTTAGTGGTGGAGTAGACATGAGCAATGTACCTACAGTAGAAATTGCTGAAGATATGAAATCTGCTTTAATTCTTGATATAATAGCACAAACAGGTATTGTTCCATCTAAGAAAGAAGGAAGAAGACTTATAGAGCAAGGTGGACTTACTATAAATGATATAAAAATAGAAGATGTTAATGAAACATTTAATGAAAGCTACCTAGAAAAGGATGGATATGCCTTAATAAAAAGAGGAAAGAAGAAATTCTATAAATTAGTGATAGCTTAGTAAAAAAATTTATGAGTATGCCTAATGGTATACTCATTGTTTTTGCAATATACTTCACTAAACTGAAAATGATACGATTAGTTTAATAGGGGGTGAAGTCTATGTCAAATGTATGGAAAATTAATATGGTACAAAACTATACAACCAGAGATGATTTTAATAAGCTCACCTTTAAAAAAGGAGATTCATTTTCTGCTAGAATTTTAAGGTTAGAGGGAAATTCAACTGATGTTATAATAAAGTTACTTGATGGAAGAGTATTTCCGGCAAGGGTAGATGGAGAAATACTTCAAGAAAATTTAGATGATTATATGTTTAAATTTCAACTAGATGGATTTGAAGGAGGAAAATTCCTTCTTAGAATATTAGAATCAAATGTTATAGATAGCCTTGGGAACAATGGTGACTCAGCTATTAAAGATCCATTAATGGAAGAATTACTTAAGAATTTAGATTTTCCAGTAGGCAAAGAGGATGTGCCTATATTAAAATCTATGCTTAAGAACAATATTCCAATTACAGAAGAAAATCTTTTAGAAATTAAGGGACTTAAGGAATTTATAGATCAAAGCAATAATTCTCCTAAGGAGTTAAATAAATTCATTGATAAATTTATAGAAGCTAGAGGATTACAAAATAATAGTTTTGAAGCTAAACAAATAAAAGAAACTTTAGGTAAAGTTTTAAATGAAATTAAAAATTTAAAGATAGATGATGTATTTGTTATGAAAGCTCTAGATATAAAGCTAAATGAACATAATATCAAAGCTTTTTCAAAGGTTATCTCTAATGAATACAGTATTTTACCAGAGATAAAGGAAACTACCAATGTTATTAAAGAGCAGATTATTGGCAATATTAATAAAGGTACACAGGGAGAAGGTATTGTTAATAGGAATTCAACTATTAGTAAAGGCGATAAATTAATCTATTCTAAAAAAGATAGTTCTCAACCTATGGTATCAATAAAGGAAAGCTTAGAAAATAAAGAAGCTATATTATCTTCAGAAAAGATGGTAAACAAAGAAGGAAAGCATTCTAATGATATTATAAATGAAAGAACAATAGGAATAGTCAATGATGAAGATGAGCTACTGGGGAAAATGGCATCTCGCAGCAAGGACGAAGTAGATAGCACTAATAAACTCTTTAAGCAGCTTAAATCAGATATCATGGTAGATAGAAGTATAACTAGCAATATGGTAAAGAATGAATTAAGAGAAAAAATATCCTTTATAAAAAATGATTTAATGGAATTAATTAAGTTATCCCAGAAAGAAACTAGTACTTTTAATAATGTGATTCAAAACTTAGAAACCAAGTTTCAAGAGTTTAAAATGTTTAATACAATAAATAATAATTATTACTTTCTCAATGTTCCACTGGATATGAAAGATAAGGAATATGATTGTAAGCTGATTATTAAGGATGAAAGAAGTAAGGGAAAAAAGTTAGATACTGAAAATATTAAAATAGCGGCTAGTGTAGCCACTGTAAATATGGAGAAGGTAGATGCTTATTTAACCGTTAATAAAAATTCAGCTACTATTGAAATAGAAAGTGAAGCCACATATGTAAAGATATTAGAAAGATTTAAGGGAAAGTTAATTAATGACTTAATAGATAGTAAGTATTTGTTTAATATTTTTATAAAAGAGAAAAAACATGATTTTTCTTTTTCAAATTGCAGAAGTTTCTTTGAAGATGATGATTTTACTACAATTAATACTAGAGTTTAGCTAGGAGTGTGCTTATATGGAAGATAGAAAGAGAAAAAAAGCAGCAGCTTTAAAATATGAATATGGGCAGAATGCTCCAAAGGTTACAGCAGCAGGTATGGGTAATGTAGCTGATAAAATCCTTGAAGAAGCAGAAAAAAGTGATGTACCTATTATATATAATGATGAACTTGCAGATATGCTTACTAAAGTTGATATAGATAGTGAAATTCCTTATGAGCTTTATGATGTAGTGGCAAAGGTTATAGCCTATGTTATGGAGATAGATAATAAGTACAAATAAATTTAAATAAAAGATTATGAAATAGATAGTAGGTGGTTAAGTGGCATTATATGCAATTTCAGATCTTCATCTAGCCTCCACAGGAGAAAAGCCTATGGATATATTTGGGGAAAAATGGAGCAATCATGATGAAAAAATAAAAGAAAATTGGATTAGAATTGTGAAAGATGAAGATACAGTATTAGTAGCAGGGGATATTTCATGGTCTATGAATATGGAAAATGGCAAGGCTGATTTAGAATTTATAAATAATCTTCCGGGGAGAAAAATATTTGTTAGGGGAAACCATGACTATTGGTGGACTGGAATTACTAAGCTTAATTCTATGTTTCAGAGGATGGAGTTTATCCAAAATAATTTTTTCGTATATGAGGATTATGCTATATGTGGAAGTCGTGGATGGATTTTAAAGAATAATCCCAAATTTAATTCTCACGATAAAAAAATCTATGATAGAGAACTTATAAGATTAAGATTTTCCATAGATGCAGCAATAAAAAGTGGTTATAAAAAAATAATATGTATGATCCATTATCCACCTATATTTCCTAATATGCAGGAAAATGAATTTTTAGAAATGTTTAAGGAATATAAAGTGGATAAGGTAATCTATGGACATCTTCATGGTGGAGGACTTTTAAATGTTTTTGAAGGAGAAAAAGATGGGGTTGAGTATATTTTAACATCCTGTGATTATATAGATTTTACTCCTATTAAGATTTTAGATTAATAAAAAATTCAATAAAAGTCATATAAAATACCATAAAAAATACCATTATATGATATAATTAAATACGGATTAATAGAATTGGTTAGTAAAGGAATGACATATATGGCAGTTATTGAGTGGAAGAGTTTTTTAATTCCATACGACCAAGCAGTAGAGGAATTAAAAGTAAAGTTTAGAAGTATAAGAAGAGAATTAAGAAAGAAAAATGAATACTCACCTATTGAATTTGTAACGGGTAGGGTTAAAGAGGTATCCAGTATACTAGAGAAAGCTAATAAATTTGATATACCTTTAGATAGAATCCAGTATGAAATGGAAGATATTGCTGGACTGAGAATCATGTGCCAATTTGTAGATGATATAGATAAAGTAGTAAATATAATACGAGAAAGAAAAGACATGCATATAATTTATGAAAAAGATTATGTTACTAATGTAAAATCTAGTGGTTATAGAAGTTATCATATGATTATAAAGTATCCAGTAAATATGGCATCTGGAATGTGTGAAGTGCTTGCTGAATTTCAAATAAGAACTTTGGCAATGAACTTCTGGGCTACAGTGGAACATTCTTTAAACTATAAATATAAGCATGCTATACCAATAGACATTAAAGGAAAGCTTAAAAGTGCAGCAGATGCAGCCTTTAACTTAGATACAGAAATGTTAGCAATAAAAGATGAAATAAAGGATGCTCAAAAGCTATTTGAGGTAAAATCTTCTTTAGTAAGTAATATAGTGGAAAATATATTAACTATATCATCCCTAGGGAAAACTGGAGAAGCATCAAGGTTTACAGAAGAGCTTAATAAGTTATTAGAAGTAGGAGATGTATTTGAACTTACAAGCCTATTAGAAGAAACTAAAAAGGTTCTTGAAAGGTACAAATAATTCATTGGTACAAAAGTTTTATATTCCTCATATGATGATATAAGCAATATTTCATGAGGTATAAAATGAGTGAACAATTAATTAAATTTCAATCAACTACTTATGGAGATAAGTATGTAGATGCTAAAGTTGAAACTGGTGATGATAACAGAGGTGTTATCTATGGTAGAGTAATTGATAAAAATAATAAACCAATTAGTGATGCAGTAGTAAAGTTAATCATACTTGAAGATCCAAATGACCCATTAAGTATATTACCTATAACCCATACTTTTACAGATGAATATGGTCAATTTTTATTTGGTCCATTACCACCAAATAAGACTTATCTAATAAAAATATGGCATGATGATATTTATGTTAGACCCATTACCATAAAAGATAAAGAAGCAAGACATAGTTGCATAACCATAAGAGAAGGTAAAAATTCTGATAATAGTGAAAGAAAATTACCGATAAATCATAGTGAAAAATAAAACAGAGGAGATTTTCCTCTGTTTTTTAACTTTATGTCCTAACTTATTCACAAAATACTCTTTTTGCTAAAACTTTTTAATGTTCTTTGTAAGAATATTAAAAAACGAAATAGATTTTATAACATAAATGCATAAGTGAGAATTAATGCATTTATGTTATATAATTATATATAAATTAATTACATACATATATATAATATTTTACAATTAGTTTAAATATATGTAAAATATATTGTGAGAGATGAAATAAGGGAGGAAGCATATGAATAGAATATTACGAAACAGAAGTATTATGATTTTATGGATATCAAGAGCTTTATCTAGATTTGGTGATGCTATTGAAAGCTTAGCACTTATGTATTTAGTGTATGAATTAACAGGGTCTGGACTTGCTATGGGAACAGTTATGTTATTTAGTGGAATTCCTAATATAGTTATAGGACCAATTGCAGGAGTAATTGTAGATAGATACAATAAAAAAGCAATAATGTTTATATGTGAATTAGTGAGGGCAGTAGCCTTAATATTGATTCCAGTATTTATGTATTTTAATATAATAAGTTTATGGCATATTTATATTTTAGCAAGTGTAGCATCAATAGCTGAGAGTTTTTATGAGCCATGCTATGGAGTAGCAAGTATTCAAGTAACACCTAAAGAGGATTTACCACTTTTAAATAGTTTAACTACCACTACTAATTCTATAATGAGGTCTATAGGTTATGCAGTAGCAGGGGTTATTATGGTAGCCTTAAATAAAGAAATATTATTTGTTATAGATGCAATAACATTTTTCATATCAGCTATTGCAGCACTAATTATATCCCTACCTAAGGTTGAAAATAAAAATATTACCAATCCAAAGGAAATATTATTTGATTTAAGTGATGCTGGAAAGTATATAGCTTCAAATAAACACATAACTATAATGCTTATAGTTATATTTATAATAAATTGTGGAATAATCCCTTTAACATCATTTTTACCTATTTTTAGTGATGTTCATTTAAGTCTTGGAGAAGCTTGGTCTGGATATTTTATGACAACATTCTCCATTGGAACTGTATTGGGGGCAGTAATGTATCCTATGTTAGTGAAGAAAAATTTAAAATTGAGAAGTGCATACTTATATAGTTTTACTATAATGGGAACTTGGGTATTATTAGTATGTCTATTTAGTAATAGGTATATAGCATTAGCCATGTTTTTATTAGTGGGCATTATTGGTTCTATAATAATGATGTGGGCATCTACAGACATCCAAAAGACTTGTGATGTTAGCTACTATGGTAGGGTAGGAGCCCTTTTATCAACAGTTATATTAGCATCTTCACCTATAATGTCTTCAATTTGTGGATGGACTATAGATTCCATTTCAATAGTAAATGTATTTATAATAACAGGAGTAGTATTCCTTCTTTGTGGTTTAGTAATATACAAACTTTTTTCAAATAGTGATAAGAGTAATAGCTATGAACAAAATATTAATAACGTAGGTTAAGGTTAAAAACTTTATACTTAATTTTATTAAAAATAAGGAATAGATTAGCAGGAAGCAATCTATTCCTTATTTCTGTGATTAATTAGCTACTATATTTACAAGTCTACCTTTAATAACTATAACTTTTCTTACAGTTTTTCCTTCAAGGTTAGATTTTATCGTTTCATCATTTAAAGATGCTTCTTTTATTTCATCCTCAGAAGAAGAAGTTGCAACATTTATTTTTGCTTTAATTTTACCATTAATTTGAATAGCAATTTCTACTTCATCTTTAACTAAAGCAGCTGGATTAAATTCTGGCCATTTTTTATTAAATACTGAGTAGCCCATTCCAAGGTTTTCCCATTGTTCTTCACTGAAGTGAGGAGCAAAAGGAGCTAAAAGCTTGATATAATCAACTAATACTTCTTTTAAGAAATCAGTATTTTTAACAGCTTCATTTAGATACTTATTAAGAGCATTGGTAAACTCCATAAGTCTTGCAATGGCAGTGTTGAATTGAAGTTTTTCAGCATCCTCACTAACACCTCTAATTGCAAAGTGTCTCCAATAGTTAAGCTCTTTTTCAGGTGCTTCTATTACATTTTTAGAAGACTTGTTACAGTTAATTTCTGAAATTGATGTTTCAAGAATTCTTTCTATTCTATCTACAAATCTACCAATAGATTTTAATCCATCATCACTCCAAGCTCCGCCATCGGTGTATCCAAATCCAAACATTAGGTACATTCTAAATACGTCAGAGCCATATTCTTTAATGTAGTCATCAGGAGATATTGTATTACCTTTAGACTTACTCATTTTCTGTCCATCTGGTCCTAGAATTAAGCCTTGGTGAGTTAATGATAGGAATGGTTCATCAAAGTTTAGAAGTCCCATATCTCTAAGAGCCTTAGTGATAAATCTTGCATATAGAAGGTGCATACAAGCATGTTCAGGACCACCTACATATTTATCTACTGGAAGCATCTTATTTATTATTTCACTATCAAATGCTTTTTCACTATTTTTATTATCTGCATATCTCAAATAATAGAAAGATGAACATACAAAGGTATCTAAAGTATCTTCATCACGGTGTGCAGCACCTCCACACTTAGGACAAGTTACATTTATAAAGTCTTCAGATTTTGCAAGAGGAGATTTTCCATCTGGTGCAAATTCTACATTGTATGGAAGTTCTACAGGTAATTGAGCTTCTGGCACTGGAACAGTTCCACACTTATCACAATGAATCATTGGAATTGGAGCACCCCAATATCTCTGTCTAGATACTAGCCAGTCACGTAGTCTGTAGTTAACTTGTTTTTTACCTAGACCTAACTTTTCAAGCTCTGCAACCACTGCATCCTTAGCTTCTTCTCCCTTAAGACCATCAAATTTTCCACTATTTATCATTGGGCCATATTCAGTAAATGGAAGAGCATCTCCACCTTCTATAACTCTCTCTATTGGAAGATTATATTTTTGTGCAAAAGTATAGTCACGGTCATCATGAGCTGGAACTGCCATTACTGCACCTGTACCATAAGTATTAAGTACATAGTCTCCAACCCATATTGGAATCTCACGGCCATTTATAGGATTTATAGCATAGGAACCGGTGAATACTCCTGTTTTTTCTCTAGAGATAGACTGTCTTTCTATATCGCTTTGCTTTGCAGATGTTTCTTTATAAGCTTCAATAGCAGCCTTATTTTCTTCTGTAGTAAGCTTTTCAACTAATTCATTTTCAGGAGCAAGAACAACGTAGCTAACTCCAAATAAAGTATCAACTCTTGTGGTAAATGTGTTGAATTCAATGTTGGAATCCTTAACTTTAAAAGTTACTTCTGAACCAGTTGATCTTCCAATCCAGTGTTTTTGCATAGCTTTAGTTTTTTCTGGCCAATCAAGACCATCAAGTTTTTCTAAAAGTTCATCTGCATAGTCTGTGATTTTAAGGAACCATTGAGTTAAGTTTTTCTTTGTTACTTCACTTTCACATCTTTCACAATGACCTTCTACAACTTGCTCATTTGCAAGTACTGTGTTACAGCTAGGGCACCAGTTTACTGGAGCATTTTTTCTGTAAGCAAGACCTTTTTCATACAATTTTAGGAATAACCATTGGGTCCACTTATAATAATCTGGTCTACAAGTAACAACTTCATTTTCCCAGTTGAACATTGCACCCATTGCTTTAAGTTGTTTTTCCATAGTTTCAATATTTTTATCTGTGGAATCTTTAGGATGTATTCCAGTTTTAATTGCAAAGTTTTCTGCTGGAAGACCAAAAGCATCAAAGCCCATTGGTTGGAATACGTTATATCCTTGCATTCTCTTCATTCTAGCCCACGAATCTACTGGTCCGTAGTTAAACCAGTGTCCTGCATGTAATTGGCTTCCTGAAGGGTATGAGAACATTTCAAGTACGTATAATTTTTTATCCATATTGTTTTCATCGAATTTATATAGGTTTGTTTCTTCCCATTTATCCTGCCATTTTTTATCTGTAGCAGTTCCATATTTAGCCATAGTAATCCTCCTTGTTTGATAAATATCAAATATTATTTTAAATAAAAAAAAGCTTTCATCTCTTATGAAAGAGACGAAAACTATAATTCCGCGGTACCACTCTATTTAGACCATAAAGGTCTCCCTTGATAATATAACGGTTAAATCCGTACTTGCTTTTAACAAGTAAGCTCCCAGGCAAGTTCATATAAGCTTATTACTACATTACACCAAGCTGTAGCTCTCTTCAAATAAGTAATTATATTACTACTCCTTATCACTGCAATAAATAATTAAGTTTTTAAAAATTATACATTAAGAGTGAAGTGAATGTCAAGGGATTTGAATATAATATCCCTAAAACTTGAATTTTTTAGTTCTCACACTATTTATGAATACCGTAAGAACATAGTCAAATATAAAGAAGGCTACATTACCACCTATAAATATAATTATTAAAGGGTATTGCATTTGAATAGTAGCCATAAATAATTGTTTATATAAAAGAAATGCTATAAAGGTTATCACGTTAAAATAAACTAGTTTTAATATGATTTCTATAGGTGTATTTCTTTTTTGTTCTATAAAAAATTTTACTATGCCATAGGGACCAAAGATTAGCACATAAAAAAGACAAAGAGTTTTGTCTGGGATTATGAAATAAGCTAATACGGAGGAGCCTAAATATACTAATAAAGTAGTTTTCATATCAGCAATAAGTATTCCCAGGGGAATAAGTGCTGAAGTTAAGCCTAATAAGAATAAAGTGTTAAAGGTAATAAAATTAGCGGCATACAAGATAATAAGAGTCAAAGCAATAAGCATACCACCCTTTGCTACATTAGAAGCCTTATTTTCTTTCATAGTAACCTCCTTTTAGCAACAACTAATACAATCTCCACCCATACATTCACAACATGTATCTAACATCCAAATATTTAAGCAAGTACTACACATATCATTAGAGCTATTTCTTTGTCCATAATAGTTACTTCTATAGGTATTCTGTGTATGGTTTAATTGATTAAGCATTTGTCTATATTCAAAGTTATTAGGATCCATTCTGCAAGCTGTATTTATTAAATTATTTGCGCTGTCATACCAGCCTTTTCTAAGGTGAACAACCCCCATTAAAAAGTTCCATTCTGCAGTTCTATTAGTTATGGCATTAAGTTTTGCTTCTGCACCACCAATATTTCCTCTATTAATATCCAATCTAACAGATTGAAGATTGGGATCATTATAGCTATTAGAACTTCCACCGTAGTTTGAAGAAGTATTTCCATAGTTAGAGGAGCTATTGTTAAAATTACTTTTTTTGCTTAATGTATCATAAGCTTCGTTTATTTCTCTAAGTTTTTCCTCTGCTAAATCTTTTAGTGGATTATCAACATACTTGTCTGGATGATACTGTTTTACTAGCTCTCTATAGGCTCTTTTGATTTCATCTTGAGAGGCATTTTCTTTAACTCCAAGTACTTCATAAGGATTTTTCATGTTTCTTGTCACTCCTTGATTTTATAGTTTCGATTTTATTCATAAGTCCTAGTTGTAATATATTAAATAGTAATTCTTTATTTTTATTTATCGGAAGTTTATCTAAAGCTTCAGAAGTAGAATTTGCACTCATTATTAAGTTAAATGCTATTCTATTGCCCTCTTTAATAATTAAGTCTTCATAGGATAGGTTTTCAATATTGAAGGCTTTGTTAATGGCGTTAAATTTATGTTTTTCCATATCTTCCTTTAAGTCATCAAAGGCATCTATTATATAAATCCATCTCCCTAGATTATAACCTAAATTATATAGTTCATCATAAAAGTTCTCATCTTTATAATAGTAAGACACTATAAAAGCTGTTAAAGATGCAAAAGGGTCGCTGAGTTCATCAATAGATATGATTTCTTCGGACTTCTCAAGGAAGCTTAACTTCTTTATATTTTCTTCTATATTAACTAAAATTGGAGATAAGTCCTCTTTAGATTTATTTATGAATTTTTTTATGTACATAGAAATAAATTTTTTGTTTAGAGAATTATCATCATTATAATCATCTAATAATTTGTAGTATACTAGGGACACGTTACAAAAGGCAGCATAATCTAAAGCTCTATTATCTATAACTTTAGGCCTTTTTTTTATAGGATGAGCTATACATTTAGTAACTACATACTTATGTTTACTGTATTCTAAACTATCCAAAAGTATACCTAAAAAAGTCATATCATAATTTAAAGTCATTCTGCATAAATTAGAAAAATTATTTTTTATAGATATACATAACCCACAATAGTAAGCTTTGAACATTTCATAGTCTTTAATTTTTAATTCCATTTTATAGGGTGTTACATAACCAAACATTATACTCCTTTTACTGATCCTTCTCCATTTAATATTTCAAAGATTGTTTTAGAGGTGGTATCCTCCATAGTATATCCAAGTAAAGCTACAATTTCTTTTATTTCTTCCTCATCTGTTGATTCTATTTCTAAATAAGGAAAGGGACAAAAGCTCTTATCATTTATATCAATTTCAATAAGAGAATTCTTATATTTATAACTTTCTCTATGTTTTTTTATTGATGCTACTAGCTCAAGACCAAGGGAGGTGAAGATTTGACTTCCAATGGTGCTATTGTCTATAACAATTTCATTTTCTTCCATAACCTTATACTTTTCTTGGCTTAGAAGTTTTTTTGTAGTCATATAATTTATTATTACATTATTTAAATTATCTTCCACTATTCTAATTCTAGCATAACCTTTTTTACTTAGCAGTCTTCTATCTGAAAAATCATAGAGGTTATTAGCTTGATTTTCATCCTTAACTTTTTCACAGCCTAGACTGTTAAGTTTAGATTTTATTTCATCTACATCTATCTTTAAGATTCTTGTTTCCATTTCTTCCAAGGATAGCACCCCTTTTTCTTTAATGATGACATTATACCTTATGTTTAAGATTATAACAAATTTTATTGATATTGTTAAAAAAAAATATATAATTATTCTTATACTGTTAAAAATCTATAGTAAATATACTAGAATAGTAAATATACATAAAGATATGTATACTAAAATTTATGGAGGTAAGATATGGAGTATATAAATGAAATTAATATAAATGAAGCTATTATTCATATTTTAGATAACAATTCCGATGAGCCAGTTTTAAATGAGTATCCCTTAGAATTAACAGAAGAGGTGTATACTTTTATTTTTAAACACATTCAAAGATGTTTAAAGGATGAGGAACTTAAATATGCTATTTTTAATAAGGAGAGAAATATTGTAAAGGAAGTATGTCAAGAATATTTGAATGGAGAAAATAATCTAACAAATGTATCTAAGGAGTTAGCTAGTCAGATGTTTATCTTGATGAGATCAAAGGGGAGCATACCTTCCTGTGATTTGCTTACTGTATCCTTTACTACAGAGTATGGAGCATTTATAGGTATATTTAAGATGGATTATATTAAAAATTATATGCACAATGTAGAGTTTGTAGATGGAAAGATTGGAATAGATATAATACCTCAATTTACAGGACTGCCTTCAAGTAGTTCAAGGATACAAAAGTGTGCATTTATTAAGGTTATGGCTAGTGATAATCCTTATGATTTATTAGTAATTGATAAGCAAAGTAAAAGCAATAAAGAAAATAAAGAATATGGAGCTAATTATTTTATAGATAATTATTTAGGCTGTACTATAGTAGAAAATGAAAGAGATAAGACAAAGCAGTTTTTGAAAGTAGCAGAAAAATGGACTCAAAATGCCCTTAGTGAAAATGCAGAAGGACAAGAAATAGTACGTAGAGAAGTTAAGAAGAGGCTCAGAGAAGAAGATTCTATAGACTTGAATAATTTTGCAGAAGAAGTTTTTAAAGAAAATCAGTCTCTAAAAGAAAACTTTAGAACCTTTGCAATTGAAAGTGGAGTAAGTGAAACTGTAGATTTAGATAAGCAGTGGGTAGAAAAGAAATTGAAGAGAGTTAGGCTAAAAATAGATAAAGATATAGATTTATATATATCAGAAGAAGCGTATAATGATATTAATAGATTCGAAATTGAAAGAGTCGGGGATGGTAGTATTAATATGAAAATAAAACATATTATCAATTATACTGAAAAGTAGATAAAATAAAAAAACATGGAATAAAAGTTCCATGTTTTTTTAGCTTATTTCATTGAGTCTATTGAACCTAAAACCGTTGTAATTTTATCTTCTACTAATTGCTCCAGATTAGTTCTTGCTACTCCAAGATATTTTCTTGGGTCAAACTCACTTGGTTTATCTGCAAATACCTTTCTACAAGAACCTGTAACACAAAGTCTTAGGTCTGTATCCATGTTAATTTTGCAAACAGCCATAGATGAAGCTTTTCTTAGCATTTCTACAGGTACTCCCTTAGCACCTTTTATGTCTCCACCATTTTCATTACACATTTCAACATATTTTGGATCTACAGCAGAAGCACCGTGAAGAACTATTGGATATTTTTCAAAACCAACTTCTTCTAATTTTCTTGTTATTGTTTCAAGTCTTTCAAAGTCAAGTTTAGCTTCGCCTTTAAATTTGTATGCACCGTGGCTTGTTCCAATAGCTATTGCTAATGAATCAACACCAGTTCTCTTAACAAAGTCAACTGCTTGGTCTGGATCAGTGTAAGTAGCATCTTTAGCAGATACATTTACATCATCTTCAACTCCAGCAAGTTTACCTAGTTCAGCTTCTACCACAACTCCATGAGCATGAGCATATTCTACAACTTCTTTTGTAAGTCTTACGTTTTCTTCATAATCATAGTGAGAACCATCAAACATAACAGAGGTAAATCCATTGTCTATACAATCTTTACAAAGTTCAAAAGAATCGCCGTGGTCTAGGTGAAGAGCTACATCAACTCCACTTTCTTCAACAGCAGCAAGTACCATATGTCTTAAATAAGCTGGTCTCATATATTTTATAGCTCCACTAGAGCATTGAAGTATTACAGCAGAGTTTTGAGCTTTAGCTCCATCTACAATTCCCTGAATTATCTCCATATTGTTAATATTAAAAGCTCCTATAGCATATTTGCCTTCAAAAGCCTTTTTAAACATTTCTTTAGTAGTTACTAATGCCATAACATTATTCCACCCTTCTATTTATAAGATTAAGTCTATAATTTTATTATAGTTCAATCTTTAGTTAAATGCTATATAGAAAACCACATTTTGAAATCGTAACCAAAAACTTATCAAAAAATGTTTCCTATTGATATAGATTCTAATTCTTTTACTTGGTTAATTAAAGTTTTTACCACGTGAATAGATGAAAGAGCTTCATCTTTATTTTTGCATTTAGAATATTGACTAAGCTTTATAACTTCACTATAAATGTTATCAAAGTCTGTATGATTTAAAAATAAAGTTAAGTTTGCCACGTGTCCTTCATAGATGTTTAACAATTCAAAAGACAACATATAGCTTTCATCCCAATTATCATTTACTATGTTTTCTTCTATTTCTGATGAAACATCTAAAAGCTTATCACAAGTTAATACTATATATTTGCTGGCAAAAAAAAGAATGAATATCATTAGAAAGAAGATGATGCATGTTGCTATCATGTTTTTCATTGTATAAGAACTCCTCCTTAACTCTCTTTTTCATTAGCACTAGCATTAGTAGTTTGATTTTTAAGTTGAAAGTAGAACTTTTGGTTATTTGAATAAACTATTGCAATGAGTACATCTTTATAGCTTTTAATATTATTTTTAGCTAGTTTTTCTTCTAACCAATAATTATCTTTTTTAATAGACTTAAGATTGGACTTGTTTATAACACCATCTAATATTACGGGAATGGGAAGAGGCTCATCTTCTATTTTTATATTAAAATCTTCCCTTGTGGGTGGTTCATAGTCTTTGTAAGGAACAATAGATAGAGAACCATCAGTTTCTAAAATTGCATAATGTATTTCTTGTAAATTAAAATAACCATTTTGTCTGAGCTCACCTAAAAGGTCATCAAGATTATATCTAACTTGCTTTAATTCCTTCACATTTACTAGTCCGTCTTTTATAAGTATACTAGGTTGACCGTTTAGAATAGAGCGAATGTGTTCACTTTTAAGTTCTAAAAAGGAAGTCATTACTTGAAGAAAAACTAAAGTAGTTATAGGAACTATAGCATATATTAGCGGAATTCGGTTATCACCCATAGGGAGAGTTGCAAGTTCAGAAATCATTAGTGCAACTACAAAATCTACAGGTTCTAACTGTCCAAGCTGTCTTTTACCCATAACTCGCATAATGAAAATTAAATAAACATATAGTATAACTGTTCTAATTATAAGTATAAACATAAATATCACCTATATTTCTAATATAATGCTAAATATAGTATGCACAGAATATAATAAATTATTTGTGGTTTGTTGGTTTCATATTTACAATTATGTAATATAATAAGTAATACAAATATATAATATAATTTAAGTTTAAATTTTATTAGGATTATGATTTTATTAGTTAATTAAGGGATTAGGAAATAATATATGATAACTAAATAATTATAATAGAGGTGAGGGTATGGATAAAATTAAGATAAGAATAGAAGAAAGAATCATAGAAGTTCATAGAGGAATAACATGTTATAATTTGATAAAAAGATATGGCCATGACAATAAAGCACCTATAGTTTTGGTTAAAGTGAACGGTAAACTTAGGGAGTTATCAACTGTTCTTGAGAAGGATTGTGATATAGAGTTTGTTGATATTACAGATAAACAAGGAATGCTGTGCTATATAAGAAGTTTACAATTTGTTTTAATAAAAGCTACCAAAGATTTATTTCCAGATAGTAAAATAACCATAGAACATTCTTTAAGTAAAGGATTATTTGGTGAAATATATAAAGACATACATCTAAGCATAGATGATGTATATGCCATAAAAAAGAGAATGCTTGAGATAGTAGATGCTAATATGGAAATTGAAAAGAAAAATTATAGCAAGGAAGATGCTATAGATTTATTTAGAGAAGCTGGCATGAATGATAAGGTTAGTGTTTTTAAAAATGTAAATGAGAGCAGTATAATAATTTATAAGTTGGGTGAAGAAATTGGTTATTTTTATGGACCAATGATACCTAATACAGATATACTAAAATGTTTTGATTTAATTTACTATGATCCAGGGTTTATTCTAAGATTTCCAACTCAAGAAGAGCCAACCCAAATTCCACGATTTGAAAAACATAAGAAGTTAGCAAAGATATTCTATGAAGCTGAGAAATGGGGAGATATACTAAATATAGCCCATGTAGGTGCTTTAAATGATGAGATAGAACATGGTGATATTGTGACTTTAGTACGAGTTGCAGAAGCTTTGCACGAAAAGAAAATAGCTAATATTGCTGATAAAATAAAGAAAAATCGTGATATAAAGTTAATATTAATAGCTGGACCATCATCTTCAGGAAAAACCACATTTTGTAAGAGGTTGGGAATTCAAATGAGAGTTAATGGATTAATTCCAGTACCAATATCACTAGATGACTATTTTATAGATAGAGAGCTTACTCCAAAGGATGAATTTGGAGAATATGATTTTGAAAGTATAACTGCATTGGATTTAGAGTTATTTAATGAACAACTAAAAATCCTTTTAAATGGAGAAGAAGTTGAGCTTCCAACCTTTAATTTTATAACAGGTAAAAGAGAGTGGTTAGGAAACAAAGTGAAGCTTCCAGATAGGGGAGTAATAGTAATTGAGGGAATACATGGCTTAAATGAAGTCCTAACAGCTTCAATTCCTCATAATCATAAATTTAAAGTATATATTAGTCCATTAACTCAAATAAATATGGATGCTCACAATAGAATAGCAACAACGGATGTAAGGATGATTAGAAGAATAGTTAGAGATTATTTGTCAAGAGGATATGATGTAGAATATACACTGAAAATGTGGTCTTCTATAAGACGAGGAGAAGATAAGAATATATTTCCGTATCAAGAAGATGCAGATGTAATGTTTAATTCAGCACTTATATATGAGTTAGCAGTTTTAAAGAAATATGCATTAGAAGAGCTATATAAAGTGAAACCAGAAAGTTCAGTCTACAATGAAGCAAGAAGACTTATAGAATTTTTACATTTTTTTAAAGAAGTAGATAAGGATGTTGTTCCAACAAATTCTTTAATTACAGAATTTATAGGGGGAAGTTGTTTTTATCAATATTAAATTTAAAATGAATATTAATTAAATAGAGCTAGGTAATAATGGTATACAAAAAAACACTATTACCGAGCTCTATTTATATCGAAAAAATATATATATTGTCAATAAGTTTTATGGTATAAATATTATAGATATATTTTTACATAATTCTTATTTAAAAGTTACATATTTTTAATCTTTAACTAATGGTATTATATAAAATGGATATACTAAGTAATAACTATTAATTCAGGAGTCAATGAAATAATAAATTTTAGTATATTCTATAGTGGTATTTTATAGGAGGAAATTATGAAAAGTTATAGCGTGTTTGACATTCTTGGTCCTATAATGATTGGACCTTCAAGCTCACATACAGCAGGAGCTGCAAGACTTGCAAAATTAGCTGCAAAGATTGCAGAAGATGATGTTAGGGAAGTTAAATTTTTACTTCATGGCTCCTTTGGAAAAACTTATAAAGGACATGGTACAGATAGGGCACTAGTAGCTGGAATTTTAGGAATGGATCCCTGGGATTATAGATTAAAAGAGTCTTTTACTATAGCAGAAGAAAGAGGAGTAAAATTTACCTTTGAAGAAACGGATCTAGGTGATGTACATCCTAATACAGTTAAATTTGTAATGAAGGATTCCAAAGGAATAGAAACCACTGTTACAGGTTCATCCATAGGCGGAGGAAATATTGTTATATTCGAATTAGATGGACAAAGCATCCATTTTACAGGAGAATATCCAACTATTATAATTACTCATCTCGATGTGCCAGGAATGATATATAATGTTAGCAATCTTTTATTTAATGAAAATATAAATATAGCTTCAATGAATGTATATAGAAAAGCTAAGGGATTAGAAGCTTCAACGGTGGTTGAAACTGATGGGATAGTGAATCATCAAGTGGTAGATAAAATAAGAAAGATAGAAAATGTGAAAAATGTAGAGGAAATATTACCACCAATGAAAGGAGAGTAGCTTTAATGTTTTTATCAAAGGCAACAGAAATAATTGAATTATGTAATAAAGAGAACATAACCATTGCAGAATATACTATAAGAGAGGAACTGGAATCTTCAGAAACTTCTAGGGAAAAATTAATTGAAATGATGAGAGAAAATCTAAAAGTTATGAAGTCTGCAACTCAAGAAGCTATGGATAAAGAGATTATATCTATAAGCGGTCTTATAGGTGGTGATGCAACTAAGATTAGAAAGTACTTCCAAGAAAAAGAAACCTTATGTGGTGATTTTATAGTTAAAGCTATGGCAAGAGCATTATCTTGTTCTGAGGTTAATGCAGCCATGGGAAGAATAGTAGCAGCACCTACTGCAGGGAGCTGTGGTATTATACCTGCAGCTATTATTACAGCAGGGGAGAAATTAAATAAAACTGATGATGAAATGATAACTGCTTTATTTACAGCTTCGGGGGTTGGGATTTTAATTGCTAAAAATGCAACTCTAGCAGGTGCTGAAGGTGGATGTCAAGCAGAATGTGGTAGTGCAGCTGCTATGGCTGCAGCTGCCATTGTAGAAATGATGGGAGGAACTCCTAAAATGGCCTTTGATGCAGGGGCTATGGTAATAAAAAATGTGGAAGGCTTAGTTTGTGATCCAATAGCGGGATTAGTTGAGATACCATGCGCTAAAAGAAATGTAGCAGGAGCGGTAAGTGCCCTTACCATGGCAGATGTGGCAATGGCAGGTGTTGAGAGTAAGATTCCTTTTGATGATACAGTCATATCTATGTACAAAATAGGAAGAGCCTTGCCTAGTGAATTAAGAGAAACTGCCTTAGGTGGTCTTGCAGTAACTCCATGTGGTCAAAAGTTAAAAGAAAAAGTATTTTCTAATAAATAAAAAACTAAAATAAAGTATTTCATTACAGTTACACCTTTAGCAAAAAATATAGGTGTAACTGTTTCTTTATGAAATGAATAGAGTAAATATATATCTATGTTATATTGTGGAGGAAAATATGAAAGGCTTTAAGAAAAAAGATTTTATTGGAAAAGAAGAAGTAGTAACATTAACCATAGTATTAATCTCTATTGTACTGCTTTTTATAAATATAGATTCTAACATAATTAATGTTATAATGTATTCATTAGTAATGATCCCTTTAGCCATTTTATTAGGAAGAGGAACTGCAAAAATATCAGATTATATAGGTGAAAAAAGAGGCGGCTTGATTTCAGCTACAGCAGGTAATGTGCCAGAACTTATGATGGGACTTTGGTCTATAAAGTATGGTATGATTTCCATGGCAAAGGCAGGGCTATTAGGGGCTGTTATTACAAATATGCTACTTGGCTTAGGAATTGCAGTGTTTTGTGGTGGTATAAAATATAGGGAACAAAAATTTAATAAAATAATTGCACGTACAAATTTAAATATGTTATTTTTAGTTATGTTTACTATAATAATTGTATCCGCTTTAAATAGATACTCTATTGTTGATAATGGTAGTTTTCAAAAAATAAGTTTAATCATAGGTGTTGTATTGATATGCGTATATATATTAGGGCTAATATTTTCCTTATATACCCATAGTAATTTATTTATATTAGATGAAAAAAAAATGTTACCTAAGAATGGTGATAAGAATGACACTAGAAAAGTATTTGGGTTAATTATTATTGTAACTATACTTTTATATTTTATAAGTGAAAGATTAGTTGGTGGTGTAAATGCCATTGTTGAAGAATATAAAATTTCACAAGAATTTTTAGGAATAATATTGATTCCACTTTTAGGCTCCTTTGGTGAAAATGCATCAAGCATAGTATGTGCTTTAGAAAATAAAATAGATGCTAGTCTAGAAACTGCCATAGGTTCTAGTATACAAATTACTATGTTTGTGATTCCTATATTAGTTATTTGCTCTTCCTTTATGGGGTTCCAAGTAAACCTATTGTTTTCAACTTTTCAAATAGTAACCATGTCTATAGCTATGGGAATGTCTTATTTTGTGTTTCAAGATGGTAAGACTTATTGGTTTGAAGGGGCGTTACTTATAGCAGTATATTTAGTGGTTACTCTTTCATACTATTATGTGGTTTAGAATATATTCATGAGTAATATTAAAAGCGACTATTAAAAATAGTCGCTTTTAATATTACTATTTTATTTTTTCTTAATTTGAAAATGACTAACCATAAGGTATGAAAGCAATGTCATAAATACCATTGGAATTATTGATGGTATGGGTCTTACCGTAGAAAAAATCTCAAGTACAGCTAGTAAACTACCAGCTATAGTTATAGGTATGCCAGTAAAAACATTATTAAAATCTGTACAATTATATCTAGCTAAACGAAAAGCTCCTGCCACAGGGAATAATACTAATAAAATTTTACCTAAAAGTCCAAAATTACTAAATCCATATAGGGAAAAGGCTAAAATTGATGGAGCTACGCCAAAGGAAACTAAGTCCGCTAGAGAATCAAGTTCTTTTCCCAGTTCACTATGAGTGTTTAAAAAACGTGCTACAGTACCATCGTATCTATCAAGGATTCCTCCTAATAAGATTAAAATTCCAGCTGTAGTAAAATCATTATTTATAGTAAATTGTATTGATAAAACTCCACAAATTAAGTTACCCAAAGTCATAGAATTTGGGATAATAGATTTATTCATACTATCACCTCTATTTTATTATATACATTTTGGTTACCATTGTAAAATATATATGCAGTGAAAGTAAAAATTAATTGTTAAATATAAAAAAGTATGAATAAATTTTAAAATTTGAAAAAAGGTTTTTAAAATGGTAATATGATATAGATTAAGGTAAATAAAGTATTATATATAATTATAAATAATATTCATGGGCATAATTAAGTTATATTGTTTATAAATGATATAGGAGGAAATTATGAAAAGAGTTAAATTTATTTATAATCCTTACTCGGGAGAAAATTCAATAATAAACAACATAGATAAGGTAATCAAAATTCATCAACAGTATGGATATACTATAGAACCTTTTAGAATTAGTAATGATTCTGATATTAGAGATGCGCTCATTGAAATAGATGAAAGCTATAAGTATATACTAATAGCAGGCGGAGATGGGACTATTGATTCAGTAATAAATAAGATGAAGCAAAATAATGTGGATATTCCTGTAGGTTTTTTACCAGTAGGTACAGCTAATGATTTTGCTAAATACTTAGGAGTTCCTAATGATATATCTGCTGCTTGCAAGCAAATTTTGGATGGGAAAGTCAAGCGTTTTGATCTTGGTAGAATAAATGATAAATACTTTGTAAATGTGGCTAGTGCAGGACTGTTTACAGATATATCTCAAAAAACTGATAATAGTCTTAAAAACACAATGGGAAAGCTAGCTTATTATGTAAAAGCTGCAGAAGAGGTTAAAAATCTAAAAAAAATAGATGTTAAGATTACTTCTCCAGTAGTAAATTTTGAAGGTAAAATATACACTATACTAGTATTTAATGGTCAAACAGCAGGAAATATTAAATTTGCAGATTACTCAGAAGCAGATGATGGATTATTAGATGTGGTTGTTATAAAAAAGGAAATTTTGAAAAATGCTTTTAATAATTTAATTATTATGATGAAAAAGGGTCAAGTTGCTGATATGGATGGAATACTTTATTTCAAATGTAAAGAGCTAACCATAGATTGTGATGAGAATATAGCTACAGATATTGATGGAGAAAAAGGCCCTGATTTTCCACTTGAAATCACCTGCGAACGTAGGTCTATTAAAATAATAGGATACAAAGAGGAGTAATGTTTTCATAAAACATATAAAAAAGTAATATATATAAATATAATTATTATTTTGGAGTGTGGATATTGAATATTTATATATATTTGTTTTTAATTTTAGCCATGATATTTTTGAGTTATGAGTCTATAACCTCAAGCATAAGGTATTGCCCTGTTAAAATAAAAGAAGTACTTACCATATCTTTTATCCTAATTATATTAAGAATAGTTAGCCTACTAGTGCTTCTTCTAGCAGATAACATGAAAAGTGTATACTTAATGAAGAATTTAGTGTTTTTAAACATTATATATATTCCTATAATTATATATACTTGTTTATATGTTTTTTATAGAAATACAAGGATGGATATAAAATGGTTTTATGGAATTTTTATTATGAACATAGTTATTTATTTGATATGTATGTTTAAAGTGCCTATGGAGTATTATATATCATTATCCTATGGATATAATGTTATTCTAAGTAATCTATTACCATATAAAATATTATTGTGTATTAATGGATTATCATTTTTTATGGGGATAAAAAGCTTTAGGTATAAGCATAGTGTAAAGTGGGGGGCAGCATTAATTGGTATAGCTTCTCTAGTATTTGTAGGAACCACTGCAGTAACATTGCAAAGCAGTGAGAATATAGGTTATTTGTTGTTAGGTGATTTATCATGGATGATAGTACTTTATGGAAGTATTAGAACTTTTAAACATAGAATAGTAAAAGGCATAAGATAGATATAAAATAAAAGGCTATTTGAGATTTATGTTTAATTAAAATCTTAAATAGCCTTTATGAGTTAGATGAATGATAATAAGTTATTTTCTATAAGAAGTTTTCTTAGCTCTTTTATTTGGGGTAGTATTTTTAGATGATTTTTTTAAATTAGTGTTATTTACATTATTTTTTTCCTTATTATTAGGAGTTTGAGAAGACTTTCTTTTTATAATAGGATTAGTTGGAATTAGACAATTCTTACCGTTGCCTATTAAATCTTCTCTATGACAACTAGTTAAAGCTGATTTAACTAGATTGTGATTTTCAGGGTTCCCAAATTGTAAAAGAGCTCTTTGCATATTTTTTTCCTTTTGACTTTTGGTTACATAAACTTTTTTATTAGTAAAAGGATTTATACCAGTATAGTATATGGTAGTTGATAAACTACCTGGTGTAGGATAAAAGTCTTGAACTTGTTCTGGCATATGTCCCATAGATTTTATATATTGTCCTAGCTCTATGGCAGCATTTAAATCACTACCAGGATGACTAGACATAAGATAGGGTACCACAAACTGTTTCTTTCCTAACTTTTTATTAATGGCATGATATTTTGTTATAAACCTTTCGTAAACATTTTTAGAAGGTTTACCCATTTCACAAAGTACCTTATCGCTTATATGTTCAGGAGCTACTTTTAGTTGACCACTTATATGGTGTTCACATAGTTCATTAAAAAAATTTGGATTTTTATCGTATATTAGGTAATCATATCTGATACCAGAACGAATAAAAACTTTTTTTACCTTAGGTAAGGTTCTAACTTTTTTTAGAAGACTTAAATATTCAGTATGATCTACTATTAAGTTTTTACAAGGTGTAGGAAACATACACTGCCTATCCTTACAAACTCCATGTTCTATTTGTTTTTTACAAGCCCTCTGTCTAAAATTAGCTGTTGGACCACCAATATCATGTATATATCCTTTAAAATCTTTATCTTCAGTTAAAAGTTTAGCTTCCGATACTATAGAATCTTGACTCCTATTTTGAATAACTCTACCTTGATGGTAAGTTAGAGCACAAAAGGAACAACTTCCATAACAACCTCTATGACTAGTTATAGAAAACTTAACTTCTTTAAGAGCAGGTATACCACCAGCTTCTTCATAAATAGGATGATAAGTTCTAGTATAAGGTAAATTATAAACCCTATCCATTTCCCTAGTACTTAAAGGTTTCTGAGGTGGATTCTGAACTACAAATCTATCACCATAAGGCTCTACTAAGGGCTTACCCCATACGGAGTCTTGTTCTCTAGAAGAAAGAAAATAGCTGTTAGCATAATCTTTTTTATCAGAAGTAATTTCGTCAAATGAAGGCAACAATATATAGTCTTTAATGTTATCTAATTTATTGGTCACGTAGGAAGTTCCTCTAACTGAAGTAATATGATTAATTGGTTTTCCATATCTTAATAAATTGGCAATTTCAACTATAGGTTTTTCACCCATACCATATATTAAAAGATCGGCCTTGGAATCAAGAATTATACTTTTTCTAATTTTATCATCCCAATAGTCATAGTGAGCAAATCTTCTAAGACTAGCTTCTATACCACCAATAATTATAGGTGTATTTTTATATGCTTCTCTAGCTCTGTTTGAATACACTATAACAGCTCTATTTGGTCTATAACCACCCTTACCACCAGGAGAATAAAGATCATCATGTCTTTTCTTTTTAGCAACAGTATAGTGGTTTACCATAGAATCTATATTTCCGGAGTTTATAAGAAATCCATATTTAGGTTCACCAAGTTTTTTAAAGTCTTCACAAGAGTCCCAACTAGGTTGAGCTATAATTCCCACAGAAAAACCTTCGCTTTCCAAAAGTCTTCCAATTATTGCAGTTCCAAAGGAGGGATGATCTATATATGCATCTCCAGTTATTATTATAAAATCAAGTTGAGAAATATGATTTTTTTTCATATCTTCTCTAGAAATAGGTAAAAATTGTGTATTACTTTTCATCGGTTTTCTTATATAAACTTACTTCGAGTAATTAAATTCTTAAAGAGAATACTAATGACAATATTAATTTCAATAATATCAGCAAGTTTATAATAAGATACCTCCTTTCTCGCACTAATTTGTACATTAAACTATATTATCATAATAAGAGACAAATATGAATAGGACTATCATAGGAAAATTTTATATAAAAGTTAGAGTGACTTAGAATAAGATAGTAAATTGAATAAAAATAGAGAAAAGTCATGATATTAAATAAATATGAAGAAATTTAACCAAATTTGAATAATATAGTTACAAAATTAAAGATGTAGACTATAATAAGTAATATAAATATATTTAATTAGGTGGTGAGAAATTAATGGACGGTGGGCCTTTGTTATGTAAGGACTGTGATGACATTTATAAATCGAATAGAAATAGAGGAGTACTGTTTATTAAGTTATAGACACTTATATACATATTCCTCTATTGAAGGAGGAATAACATGGATAGACTATCAGAATTTTATCTAAGTAGTATTTTAAACAGATGGGTTTATGATGAATTAAATTATTGTATAGGAAAGTTAGAAGATATTTATGTAACTACAGATTATGGATATCCAAGGGCTATTGGATACAAGATTAAAAATGGAAGAGAAATTGAAAACTTTGAATTTAGAAATATTGATGTGTATAAAGAAAATGATAAATTCATTATAAAGGTTGTACAAGTTAAAGATATAATTCCAAGGAAATATTCATATCTTTTATCTCAACATTTATTAGATAAAGATATAGTAGATGTAAATGGTAAAAAAATAGTTAGAGTTGTTGATTTGAAAATGGTTAAAAGAAATGGCTATTTAACTGTGATTGGAGTAGAGTCGGGTACTTTAGCAATTGCTAGAAAAATGAAAATTGAGAATCCAATAAAACATATATATGCTCTATTTAATAAAGAGCCAAAAGAAAATCTAATAAGTTGGGAGAGTGTTCAATCTTTAGAGATGGTAGATTCTTCTTTAAAGCTAACAACTCCATACAATAAGTTAAGTAAGTTACATCCAGCAGATATTGCTAAAATTCTTGAAGATTTATCATTAGAAGACAGAGTTAAAGTAATAGATGGACTAGATATAGATTTAGCTTCAGATACCTTAGAAGAAGTTGACCATGATATGGTAAAGGATATTTTAAAAAATTTGAGTGAAGATAAGGCAAGGGAAATATTGGATATTATGCCCAATGATGAAATTGCTAATATGCTAGATGATATGGACGAAGAAACTACCAATCGTGTATTAGTGAATTTAGATGATGATGATGAAATTGAAATTAGAGATCTTATGAAATATGAGGATGAAGTAGTTGGCAATATAATGAATACTGATTTTATATCCTTTAATATAGATATAACTGTAAAAGAAACTATTAATATACTAAAAGAGCTTAGGCCAGATGAAGAAATAGCTCATTATATATATATTGTTGACAAAGAAGAAAGGCTACAAGGAGCTGTTCCTCTAATTGATTTAGTGATATATGATTCAGATGCTAAACTAAAGTCAATAATGAATACACAACCATTTAAAGTGGTAGACACAGACGAAATCGATGTTGCTATAGCTATAGCTGTAAAGTATGATTTATACTCTGTACCTGTTGTGGATGAAGAAGATAGGTTATGTGGGATTGCGGTGATGGGAGATATTATAGATGAAATTTTATCTCCAAGCTGGAAGCGAAGAATAAAAAGAATGTCATAGTACAATATAATATATCTTAAATAATTTTAATAGGCACTTGGATTAAGGATTTAATCTAAGTGCCTATTTTTGAAAATTTATAACTACATATTATAATGACTTACTTAGACTCATATATTTTATATATGGAGGTGAATGGTTTGAAAAAAAAGTTTATGAAAATAACTTTCCTATTACTAACAATATTGTTTATTGTTAGTTCTTTCATATTAATAAAGGTACAAATTATTATTAGAAATCATGAAAATCTAATATATAAAGGAATTAGTATTAATAAAATAGATGTTTCACTTTTAAGTAAAGAAGAAGCTATTTTTAAAATAGATAAAGATATAACAGATATAAATGTAAATAGAAATATAAAAGTTCAAATTGATGAAAAGAGTTATGAAATATCATTTAGTGAACTAGGTGTTAGTGAGAATGTAAAAGATGTTGTTGATAAGGCATTGCTTTGGGGAAAGGAAAGTGGTTTTATAGGTAAATATAAAAATATTAAGAACGGTATAGACGGTGAGTTTTATACGGAAACAAGTCTAAAGGATGATAGTTTTAACAAGTTTTTAAAGGTTATAGAAAAAGAACAAAATAAGTCACCAGTAAATGCAACAGTAGATCATGATTGGAGTGGATTTCTTATAACGCCTCATGAAATAGGTAGAAAAATAAATGGAGATGCATTAAATAAAAGTATTATAGAAGCTATAGATAATAGTGTGGATGATGGTGATATTATTATAAATGCGGATTTTGATAAGGTTTTTCCTAAGATTATGGAAGATGACTTAAAAAGTATAAATACTAAGATAGCATCCTATACAACTAGTTTTATAAATTCTAGTTTTGGAAGGTGTAGGAATATTGAAATGGCAGCTAAGTATATAGATAATACAATAATTATGCCAGGAGATGAATTTAGTTTCAATAAAGTTGTAGGAGCAACTACCCCAGGAAAAGGTTTTGAATATGCAAAGGTAATTAAAAACGGAGCTTTTATAGATGAAATTGGAGGAGGGGTATGTCAAGTTTCTTCAACTTTATATAATGCCGTACTAAAAAGCAATTTATATATAACGGAAAGAAAAAATCATAGTAAGATAATATCATATGTGCCCATGGGACAGGATGCCATGATAGCTTATGGAGCTTCAGATTTTAAGTTTAAAAATAATTATAGCTATCCTATTTTACTTGAAGTTATTGTCAAAAATAAAGAAATAACTTTTAATATATTTTCTAATGAAGAAGAACAGGATCCCCACTATGAAATAAGAAGTGAAATTGTAAAGAATATCAAGCCTAAAAAAGAAATTATTTATGATTATGGCTTAGAAGAGGGCAAAATAGTGATAGAAAAAAGTGGTGTAAATGGATATATAGTAAATACCTATAGAATTAGATATGAAAATGGTGAAATAGTAGAAAAGATTTTAGTTGGTGAGAGTATATATGCTAGTAAAAATACTGTTGTTAGAATAGGAAAAGATTAAAATTATTACCCAGATATAGGCATAGAATGTCTATATCTGGGTAAAATTTTTAAAAAATTCAAAAAATTAAAAGGTTTTTTTGGTGATATTACCGAAATAGTAAGAATAAAATAATGGACAAAATTGGGAGGATTAAAATGAGAAACAATGTAGAACTTATTGAAAATATTGTTACTAATATAGAAAAAGTTATAGTTGGAAAACAGAAGGAGATTTATGATATCATGAAAGGTATGATTTCAGGAGGTCATATTTTAATAGAAGATGTACCAGGAGTTGGAAAGACAACTTTGATAAAAGCCATAAAAGAAAGTTTGAACTTAACATATAGTAGAATTCAATTTACACCTGACTTACTTCCGTCAGATATTACTGGTATCTCAATTTACAATGCTGGTACAGGGAAGTTTACTTTTAATAAGGGGCCTATATTTTCCAATATAGTGTTAGCAGATGAGATTAATAGAACATCACCAAAAACACAGTCTGCACTATTAGAAGTCATGGAAGAAATGCAAGTTTCAGAAGGAGGAACAACCTATGAGGTAGAGAAGCCATTTTTTATAATGGCTACAGAAAATCCTATCGAATATGAGGGAACTTTTTCTTTACCTGAGGCTCAATTGGATAGATTTATGATAAAAGTACATCTTGGTTATCCAAGCAAAATGGATGAAGCTTATATTTTAAATTTGTATAGACAAGAAAATCCATTAGATGAATTAATGCCAGTAGCTTCAAAAGAAGATATAATAAATATTCAAAAACAGGTTAAGGAGATAAAGGTTAATGATGAGATTAACAAGTATATAGTAAATATTATTGATGCCACAAGAAACCATAAAGAGATAGTATTAGGTGGAAGTACAAGAGCTTCATTAGCATTACTTAGGGTTGCACAGGCTACAGCCTTAATAAAGAATAGAAATTATGTAATACCAGAAGATGTTAAAGAAAATGTTAAGTTAGTTCTTTCTCATAGGATAATATTAACCAATGGCTCTATTGCAAGGGGAATAAAGGCTGAAAATGTTTTAGAAGAAATTTTAAATGTGGTAATAGCTCCAAAGGTGAGAGTATATGTTGAAGATTAAAAAGTCCTATTTTATTTTAACTATTCTGTCTTATATATTTGCTCTGTTTTCAGGAGGAAATTTACCATATTCTATTTTTTATTGCCTTCTCTTAGTGTTAATCATTACAAGGATATATATTTATTTTGTAAGTAAAAATTTAAATATTGACGTAGTTAGTGATAAAAAGGAAATAATTGCTGGTGAAAATAATAATATAATTATAAAAGTATACAATGATTCAATATTTCCAATATCATATATGGAAATTGAAAATTCTCTTTTAAAAAGAATTATGAATAAATATAGAGGAGATATTATTTCTATAAAAATAAATGGTAATAAATTTATAAAGAAAGATATAAAAATACCAATTAGAGGTGACTATAGGTTAGGTAGCACAACGAGTATAGTTAGTGATATATTTGGAGTTTTTACTTGGAAATGTTCCTATAGCCATAAAGAAACTATAAAAGTATATCCTAGCATATACCCTTTGAAGAGCATTAAAATTAAAGGAGCTAATTTAAGAGAGTTTAATACTAAAACAATAATGCAGGAGCTAAACAAAGGACCAGAAAGTTTAGAAACTATAAAAAATATTAGAGAATATAGAATTGGAGATAGTTATAGAAGGGTAAACTGGAAGGTTACTGCAAAACATGGAAAATTATTTGTAAAGGAATATGAAAGTAGTGAAAGTCCTCGTATACATGTGTTTTTAGACTTAAGAAAAGATTCTTTTAGTATGGATAAAGATGGAGTAAGAGAGGAAGAACTTGTAGAGTTTTTCTTATCTCTAATAAAATATATGCAGGAGAAAAGCGCTAATTCACAAGCTATAATTATAGGAGAAAATACTGAAGTTTTTAATATCAGCAATAAAGAGCATTTAGAAGGGTTAAAAACTCATATGGTAAGTAAGTACAGTGAGGGAAGAGGTAAGTTGCCTCTTTTTATGAAGAAGTTTATGTATAATGTGAATAAGAAAAGTGCTGTTGTCATAGTAACCTATGATATGAGTAAAGAAAATATAGATTACTTTATAAATTTATCTACAGAGGGATATGAGGTTACATTATTTTATTTAGATAAAATACCGAAGGTTAGTGATGATGCTATTTCACATATGTTAAATAAAGGTATAAATTGTTATAGCATAGAAGAAATAAGGTGATGCCATGAGAGTGATTGAAGAAAAAATATTAAAATCTTTTTTAGTTATTATAAATTTTACATTAGTAATAAAGCTTATAGTAGATTGTTTTAAAATAGAGGAAGTAAATTTTGTATTTTTACTTCTACTATTTGCCATGGGTATACTAATTTACCTGTTTTTTTCTAAAGTACTTAATAGTATAAGAAAAAAAATAATCTTTTTTATTATTGTTTTTATTTTAATAGGGATAATTAGCTATAAAACTTCTGGAATATTTGTATTGAAGGAAATTGAAGTAATATCACTTAATTTAAAAAATATAAATAATGCAGCCCTCAAAGCTAAAAATATTAACTTTGAGGAGTTTATTCATATATTTTCAATAGGAATTCCTTTACTTATAGCTGTGCTTATATCTATAACTCAGAAATTCGTATATACTCCTTTGTTTTTTTCAATAGGTGTTTTTGTGATTTTCTGGTATCAAATATTCTATAAAAATGTTATTCCTAACATTCCTTATTTTTTAGCAGCTGTTATTATAACATTAGGAACAGGAGAATATATTAAAAAATGCAGAGAATATAGAGGAAGAGAAGTTAAAATAGATATTAATATAACATATATGATTACGTTAATACTAATACTTGCCTTACTAATTCCTGGATTAGTATTTATGCTACCACAGGAATACAAAGGGAAAACTGTAGACAGTGTTACTACTTTTTTTAGAAATGAATTTGCAAGAAAAAAAGAAAAGGAAAAAAATCCTTCTTTAGAAGCTTTGAAGGGAAGCTTTTCAATGAAGCAAAGTGGATATAGTGATTCATCTACAATTTTAGGAGGATCAATAGCATTAAATCGTAGAGAGGTGTTTAAAGTAATATCAGATAACCCTTTTTATTTAAGAGGAAAGGCTATGGATTATTATACAGGAAGATCATGGATAAAATCTGAAGATAAAGTAATGAGAAAGGTTGAGATTAGTGAAGCTTCCAATATGCCCATGCATAAACTTATGCAACCAACAAAAGATGAAAGTTTTCAGACTCAAGAAAAAACATTAACTATAATTCCAGGAAAAAACTTTAAAACTACTTCTTATTTTACTCCTAATAATAGTAATAATATTATTAATGATAGTAAGGATCTGTTTGTAGATTTAATTCCGATATTTATGAGTGATGTAGAGATAAAAGAACCTTACAAGGTTAGTTATATATCTTATGGTGATTTTGATAATTATCTTGAAGGAATTCAAAATTCTATGTATAAAAAAACTCCATTGAATGAAAATTATATAATGCCTCAAAGGGAGTTTGGTGTTGATGATTATTCTTATAGAGAAAATTTAATGTCATCAATAGATACATCTAAAGGTATGGAGTATGTAAACAAAGAAAGTTCCTTTTTAAATAACTTTATGCTACATTACATGAATTATCTTCAGCTTGATGCTCCGATTAATGATGAAGTATATAAAATAGTTGATGGTATATTAATTGTTGAAGCACAAGCAAAAAAAAAGACTGTGGAGGAACTAACCACTCACGAAAAAGCTTTAGCTATAAGAAGTTATTTGATGAAAAATTATAAGTATGTTACTAATGTTGGGGATAATGATGAATATAACGATTTTGTAAGTAATTTTATACTGTTAGATAAGAAAGGATATTGTACTTATTTTGCGTCTGCAACAGTAATGATGTGTAGAATTGCAGGGGTTCCAGCTAGATATGTAGAAGGATTTAAGATGTCAGATGATAAAGGAGAAGATGGTAGCTATAAGGTAACTAATGCTGACGCTCATGCATGGGCAGAAATACTTATAAACCCTTATAGGAATCAATGGGGCATAGTAGATTCGGCACCAACTCCCACAGAATACGAAGAATCTCAAGAAGAAATCCAATTAGAAAATACAGAAGCAGAAAGTAATTCCAATAATGAAACCAATAATAATAAAATTAGTAAAAATAAGCCAGGGTTTAATGAAGAGGAAAGTGAAATAGGAGAAGATGATAAATTAAATAGATATATAGGAATATATGTAACTACAGGAGCATTAGCTGTAATGATAGCTATATTTGCTGGACTGTATGAGATTAATAAGATGAGAATAGTTAATAATAAAAGCATGATACCTTTATATAATTATTATTTAAAAAGACTAAGAACTCAAGGTATAGTAAAAAGTAAAAGTAGTGGAGATTTAGAATTTGTAGATTCTATAAGGGATAGAGAACTACAAAATAGATTAAGAGATATTGTAAATTTGGTCTATGATGAGTTTTATGGAGAAATATTATCAAGTACCTTTGAAAAAAAAGAATATTTCATGTATATTGAGAATTATATTAAGGAAAGAGAAAAATGGTATAAATACATTATTAATAAGTATTTTGTATTTAATCGATGGAGGGACTAATGAAGTATAAATTAATTTGTGTTGATATGGATGGCACATTATTAAATAGTAAAAAGAAAATATCTGAAAGAAATTTAAATGCAATCAATGAAGCTCATAATAAAGGGGTTAAATTTGTAGTTGCCACAGGAAGAATATTTGTGTCAGCCAATTATTATGGGGATATAATAGGGGTAAAAACCCCTATTATAGCTTCAAATGGAGCTTATATTAGAGAAAAAGATTTAGATAAAGCTATATATGAAGAGTATCTAAATAAGGAAGAGTGTAGGGTCATTTTAAAATTATTAAAAAAGTATGATATTATGCCTCAATTTTATAGCCCTGACACAATATATACAGAAGAGATAAAGCATTCAGCATTAATATATAATAAAGCAAATGCAACCTTACCTAAAAATAGACAGGTAGCCATAAGAATTATAAATGAATGGGAAAACCTATTGGAAGAAAACGTAAATTTGATTAAGGTTATGGTAGTACATGAGGACAAAGAGAGAGTTATAGCTGCAAAGGAAGAATTTTTAAATCTAAAAACCTTTGAAGTAGTAAGTTCTATGGAGAGTAGCTTTGAGATTATGAAAAAGGGGACATCCAAGGGAGAAGCGGTAAAGAAAATATGCCAGTATTATGGAATTCATAGCGAGGAAGTAATTTGTATGGGAGACAACGAAAATGACATTTCTATGATTAAATTTGCTGGGGTAGGTGTAGCTATGGGAAATGCTGAAGAATTTGTAAAAAAACAAGCAGATTATGTAACTCTTAGTAATGAAGATGATGGAGTTGCCCATGTCATTGAAGAGTTTATATTAAAATAGAATGTTAAACATAGTTTTTAAAGTTATAAACTTTACATAGAAATAGAAATGAAGTATTATATCTTTATCAAGCCTGAACAGGCTTATTTTTAGGAGGACGTAATAGTGAACTTAAACATAGTATTATTTCAACCAGAAATTCCTCAAAATACTGGGAATATAGGGAGAACTTGTGTACTTACTAACTGTAAGCTGCATTTAATAAAACCTTTAGGATTTAGCTTGGATGAAAAAGCAGTAAGAAGGGCTGGACTTGATTATTGGCCACAGTTAGAGTTAGAAATTCATGAAAGTTATGAAGCTTTAAGGGAAAAATATAAGAATGGAACATTTTATTTTTGTACTACTAAAGGAACTAAATATTATAATGAACCCAATTTTAAAGAAGGTGATTTTTTAGTATTTGGTAGAGAATCTAAAGGATTACCTGATTATATAAGAGAAAAAAATAAAGATAATCTTATAAAGGTGCCTATGGTAGATACTACAACTAGATCTCTTAACCTTTCCAACACAGTTGCTATAATTGCTTATGAGGGATTGAGACAAATAGGATTTAAAAATATGAAGTAGTGTATTAAAAGGATATGATTTAAGGTCATATCCTTTCACATTATTACAAATAGAATAAAAGTTTATATTTTAAATTAAAATATATAAATAAATTTATTGTATATTGGGTGGTTCAAATATTTTATAATAACAATAAAGTACAAAAATTAATTTGTAGAAAAAATAATAACCAAATTTAAAAAGTTAAAAAAATATCAATATGTATTTGCGTTTATACTCAGAGCAATTTGAATATATCATAAGTAAATTCATTTAAAAATTTTTTCTAAAAATAAAAGAATAGGTATATGAGTATGCTTTAAGTGTTGGTATGCAACGGATTTCTCCATATTAATAAAGGATATATATGTAGGATGTAATGATATATATAATTGACAGAATATTTTAATTAAAAAAAACTTTATAGAAACTATAGAAAAATCAAATAACAAAACAATAAAAATATGTAGAATATTAGACAAATATATTATATACTAATATTAAAGATAAAAAGCAAAGAAAATAATAATTTTGGATGATATTTTCGGGAGAGAATCTATTAAATTAGGTAGCCGAAGAAGCAAGTATTTATTTTGCCAAATAAATATGAAACTCTCAGGCAAAAGGACCGAAAACGGACAAAACTCTGGAAAGCGTATATGCACCGAAGGAGCAAAACTCTCAGGTTAAAATACAGAGGCATAGGGCAAAATATATTAATATTTTGCGCTATGCTTTTTTATATGCACCTAATAGGAGGAATTTAAATGATAGAACCATTATTTATTGTAACTAACAATCCTATGTCAAAAGAAAAATTTGAAGAAAAGTTTAAAGTTGAGTTTATAGATGTGCCGCAGTTGGATATACTAAAAAAAGTAAGAAATTATATTCATAAAGGTAATAGGATACTTACTCATCCATTGATGGGAAGCGTAAAGCCCAATGAAACTCCTTACAGAACTGTTTGTGTTTCAACAGAAGTTGTCAATGGAGTTGATTTACAGTCTTTAGAAATTATAGAAAATGCTATAGTTACAACAGAAAAGTTTTTAAGAGATTTTAACACTCCAAAATGGAGTGAAAAAATATTAACAGATTTTCAAGTAATAGATTCAGACTTAATAGATCATGCTATTAACTAAGGGAGGTATATTGATATGTCACAAATTTATGACACTATAATAATTGGAGGAGGACCTGCAGGATTATCAGCAGGACTATATGCTTCAAGATCACGAATGAAAACGTTAATCATTGAGAGAGCGAAATATGGTGGTCAGGCAACAACGACTGACGAATTAGAGAATTATCCAGGTTCAATTGAAGAATGTACTGGAACAACATTAAGTCAAAGAATGAGACAACAAGCAGAAGAGTTTGGTACTGAGTTTGTTAAAGACGAAGTAGTTGAAACTGTTTTAGAAGGTGATATTAAAGTTATTAAATGTAGAAAAAGTGAATATCAAGCTAAAACAATAATAATTGCAACTGGAGCAACTCCAAGACTTGGTGGATTTAAAAATGAGATAGAGTTAAGAGGTAGAGGAGTTTCTTATTGTGCTACATGTGATGCAGATTTCTTTACTGAACTTGATATTGCTGTAATTGGCGGTGGTGACTCAGCTATTACTGAAGCTATATATCTTGCTAAATTTGGTGAAACTGTTACCGTAATTCATAGAAGAGATTCATTAAGAGCAGCTAAATCACTACAAGAAAAAGCTTTTGCAAATCCTAAAATCAAATTTATTTGGGACTCTGTTGTAGAAGAAGCTAACGGAGATGAAATTCTAGAAAGTTTGACTATAAAAAATAGAAAAACTGGTGAAGTTAGCACTTTAGAAGTTAATGGTTGCTTTGTATTTGTTGGATATTTACCAATATCAGAACTGTTTAAAGGTAAAGTAAACATGACTGAAAGAGGAGATATAATAACTGATGAAGAAATGAGAACTAACATACCAGGAGTATTTGCAGCTGGAGATGTTAGAGAAAAATCATTAAGACAAGTTATTACAGCGGCAGCTGATGGGGCTATTGCTGCTACTAATGCAGAGCATTATATAGAAAATTCACATTAGAATATAATTTATTTACTTTAGGTAAATTATATATTAATAAATATTTATAATCTGAAAGGTAGGTAAAATACAATGATAGAATTAAACAAAGATAATTTTGAGTCAGAAGTTTTAAACAGTGATAAACCAGTTTTCGTAGATTTTTGGGGAGATAAATGTGAAATATGTATAGCTTTAATGCCAGGTGTTCACGATTTAGAACCTAAGTATGAAGATAAAATAAAATTTGCTAGCTTAAACATAGGTGGAGCAAGAAGAGTTGCTATAGGACAAAAAGTTCTAGGACTTCCAACTATGAAAATTTACAATGGTGGAGCTTGTGTAGCTACAATAACTCCAGATAAAATTGCTACACTAGATGATATCGAAGGATTCATTAAAGAATACTACGAAACATTATAATTTCAATTTTCAAGGTTTAAAAGGTTATTAGATGAGGAGGATTACCTCCCATCTTCTAATAAATAAAAAGTGACCTATATATTTTTAGGAGGTGAAGGTTTTGCGTCTAGAGATTGGAAAGATATTTATTAAGGATCTTCAATTTGGACCAGAAACAAAAGTTGAGAACGGAGTTCTTTATGTAAACAAAGAGGAGTTATTAAACGAGGTATCTGGTGACGAAAGAATTGCAAGTATCGATTTTGATATTGCAAGACCAGGTGAGGAAGTTAGAATAATACCTGTAAAAGACGTAGTTGAACCAAGAGTTAAAGTAGAAGGAAATGGTGGAATATTTCCAGGTTTCATTAGTAAGGTAGATACAGTAGGTTCTGGAAGAACACATGTTTTAAAAGGAGCCGCAGTTGTAACTACTGGTAAAATAGTTGGGTTCCAAGAAGGTATAGTTGATATGAGTGGAGAAGGTGCTAAATATACACCGTTCTCAAAAACAAATAACCTTGTGATTATATGTGAACCAAAAGAAGGAATTTTACAACACGATCATGAAGAAGCAGTAAGAACTATAGGATTTAAAGCAGCTACATACCTTGGAAAAGCAGGTAAGAATGTGGAACCTGATGAAGTGAAATCTTATGAGACATTACCACTTTTACAACAAGTTCAACAATATCCAGAGTTACCTAAGGTAGTATATGTATATATGCTTCAAACACAAGGATTATTACATGATACTTATGTATACGGTGTAGATGCTAAGAAAATAATTCCTACATTTATTTATCCGACAGAAGTGTTTGACGGAGCTATCGTAAGTGGAAACTGTGTATCTGCTTGTGATAAGAACCCTTCTTATGTTCATATGAATCATCCAATAATAGAAGATTTATATGAGAGACATGGTAAGGACTTTAACTTCTTAGGTTGCGTTATAACAAATGAAAACGTATATCTAGCTGATAAAGAGAGATCATCAAATATGGTTGCTAAGTTAGTAGAATTTTTAGGAGCAGATGCTGCTATAATTTCTGAAGAAGGATTTGGAAACCCAGATGCAGATTTAGTTATGAACTGTAATAAGGTTACAGCTAAAGGCGTTAAAACTGTTCTAGTTACAGATGAGTATGCTGGTCAAGATGGCATGTCTCAATCGTTAGCAGACTCAACTCCAAAGGGTGATGCTGTAGTAACTGGAGGTAATGCTAACGAAGTTGTTATTTTACCACCTATGAAAAGAGTAATTGGTCATGTAGATGCTGCAAATACTATTGCTGGTGGACACATGGGAAGCTTAAGAGAAGATGGATCAATTGAAGCTGAAATCCAAGTTATTACTGGAGCAACTAGCGAAGTAGGATTTAACTACTTAACAGCAAAAGGATATTAATTTTAAAATATAACTAAAAAGTTTAGTTTAATGATTATGAGTACATTGAAAAGGAGATAGATACTATGTTACAAGGAAAAAAAGCTATCTGTATAGGAGATAGAGACGGAATACCAGGACCAGCCATAGAGGCTTGTGTTAAATCAGCAGGAGCAGAAGTTGTTTTTGCATCAACAGAATGCTTTGTCTGAACAGCTGCAGGTGCAATGGATCTGGAGATCCAACAAAGAGTTAAAGATTTAACTGAAAAATATGGTGCAGAGAACATGGTGGTAGTAATCGGGGGAGCAGAAGCAGAAGCATCTGGATTATCTGCTGAAACAGTTGCTGCTGGAGACCCAACATTTGCAGGTCCTTTAGCAGGAGTTGATCTTGGATTATCTGTTTTCCACGTTGTAGAGCCAGAAATGAAAGCAGAATGTGATGAAGCTATTTATGACGAACAATGCGGAATGATGGAAATGGTTCTTGATGTTGATGCTATTATAGAAGAAGTTAAAAATGTAAGAGACCAATTCTGTAAATATCTTTAATAAATAATTTTAATAGAAAATGTTAAATTAATTGACCTAAGAAATGGAATTTCTAGAGGGCAAGTCCCATGAAAGGGGGAAAACCTATGTTAAAAGTTGTTCATTATATAAACCAATTCTACGCAGGAATAGGCGGAGAAGAAAAAGCTGATATTAAACCTGAGGTTCGTGAAGGGTTTGTAGGACCTGGACTTGGATTAAATGGGTTATTAAAGAAAGAAGACGTTGAGATAGTTGCTACAGTTATTTGTGGAGATTCTTATTATGCTGAGAATACAAAAGAAGCACAAGCTGAAATTATCGAAATGGTTAAAAAATATAATCCAGATTTATTTATAGCTGGACCTGCATTTAACGCTGGAAGATATGGTGTTGCATGTGGAGATGTATGTAAGGCGGTTAAAGAAGAGTTAAATATACCTGTATTATCTGGAATGTACATTGAAAATCCAGGTGCAGACATGTATAAAAAAGATTTATATCTTATCTCTACAAGAAATAGTGCTGTAGGTATGAGAGATGCATTACCTAAAATGGCTAAATTAGCTATTAAATTAGCTAAGGGAGAAGAAATAGGTTCTCCAGTAGAAGAGAATTACATTGAAAGAGGCATAAGAAAGAACTATTTTGCAACTGAAAGAGGATCTAAGAGAGCAGTTGATATGCTTGTTAAAAAATTGAAAGGTGAAGAATTCGTTACAGAATTTAAAATGCCTGACTTTGATAGAGTTGATCCAATGCCGGCAATAAAAGATATAACTAAAGCTAAAATTGCTATAGTTACATCTGGTGGTATAGTTCCAAAAGGAAACCCAGATCACATAGAGTCATCTTCAGCTTCTAAAATTGGTAAATATGATATAGAAGGAATTAATGATTTAACTGGAGAAACTTTTGAAACAGCACACGGTGGTCATGATCCAGTGTATGCTAATGAAGATCCAGATAGAGTTATCCCAGTAGATGTTCTAAGAGATCTTGAAAAAGAAGGGAAAATAGGAGCATTACACAGATACTTCTATTCTACAGTTGGAAATGGTACAGCTGTTGCATCTTCTAAAAAATATGGTGAGTTTGCAGCTAAAGAATTAATAGCTGACGGCGTAGATGCAGTTGTATTAACTTCTACGTGAGGAACTTGTACACGTTGCGGTGCAACGCTTGTTAAAGAAATAGAAAGAGCTGGACTTCCGGTAGTTCACATGTGTACTATTACTCCAGTTTCTTTAACTGTTGGAGCTAACAGAATAATTCCTACAGTAGCTATTCCTCATCCACTTGGAAATCCAAACTTAACAAAAGAGGATGAATATACATTAAGAAGAAAACTTGTTGAAAAGGCTTTAAAAGCTCTTGAAACAGAAGTTGATGGACAAAAAATATTTGAATAATTAAAATTAATGATTTAGTAATTAGGGGTAATCCCCTAATTACTAAATATATTAATAAGAAATTGCCTAGTTTGCACAATGTACAATGAATAGTTTGCACCTATTTATTATAGATTGTGCAAATTACAAAATAAATTATTATAAACGCACATTATTAAGGGAGGTTGAATTAAAAATGAATTTTCCAGTTATAAAGAAAGCATCTTATATTTTAGTGAATACTCCAGATATGGTAATACATAATGGAACTACACAAACATTAGAAAAACAAACAAATCCAGATTCAGAATATTTAAAGGCTATAAAAAATAATTTAAGAAGTTTTGAGGATGTTGTAGCTTATGCACCAAATCAAACTTATATAGGAAACATTACACCAGAAGAGTTAGGCGAAATGCCAAGACCATGGGTTGGAAAGAATGTAGAAAATGCTAATAGATTTGGTAAATACGGCGAAATAATGCCACAAGATGAATTCTATGGATTAATGAAGATATCTGATGTATTTGACTTAGTTTTATTAGAAGAGTCTTTTGTTGACACTATAAAAGAAAAATTAGCTAAGCATCCATTACTAAAAGAAAAAGCAGAAAAAATTACTGGGGATGAAATGGCTAAAATTGAAGAGTTAGTTAATAATGCTGGAGCAGAAGGATTATATATAGATGGGAAACTTGTTGGTTGTGTAAGAAGAGCACATGAGTTTGATCCAAACCTTTCAGCACACTATATGCTTGAAAATTTAGCAGTTAAATCATCAGGAGTACTTGCTGGAATGCATCTAGTTGACAATTTAGATATTCCTGTAGAAGAAATAGGTTATATAATAGAGTGTTCAGAAGAAGCGATAGGAGATATGAACCAAAGAGGTGGCGGAAACGTTGCTAAATCAATAGGTGAGGTTGTAGGTCTTTCTGGAGCTACTGGTTCAGATATGAGAGGATTCTGTGCAGGACCTACTCATGCATTAATAAATGCAGCATCACTTGTTAAGAGTGGAATATTCAAAAATGTATTAGTTATTGCAGGTGGAGCTACGGCAAAGCTTGGAATGAATGGTAAGGATCACATAAAAAAAGAATTACCAGTACTTGAAGATTGTTTAGGAGGATTTGCTATTCTTGTTTCAGAAAATGATGGGGTAAGTCCGATTTTAAGAACTGACATAATAGGAAGACATACAATTGGTCATGGTGCTTCTCCACAAGCTGTGCTTGAAGCATTAGTACTTGATCCATTAACAGCTGCTGGATTAAAAGTAACAGATGTAGATAAGTATGCACCAGAAATGCAAACTCCAGATATAACTGAACCTGCAGGAGCTGGAGATGTACCAACTCAAAACTATAAAATGATTGGAGCTTTAGCTGTTAAGAAGGGGCAATTAGATAGAAAAGAATTACCAGGATTTATAAAAGAACATGGATATCAAGGTTATGCTCCAACTCAAGGACATATCCCATCTGGAGTGCCAATAGTCGGACATGGAATAGATCACATAAAAGATGGCATTTTAAATAACTTTATGATCGTAGGAAAAGGAAGTTTATTCTTAGGAAGAATGACTAACTTATTTGATGGAGTTTCTATACTAGTTGAAAAGAATACTGGAAAACTAGACAATGAGTCAGGCGTTAGTAAAGAAGAAGTTAAATCAATGGTAGCAGATGCCATGAAGGATTTTGCAAGCTTTTTAATGAACTCTGATAAATAGAGCCTTAAAACTCAGAAGGATAATTGCTCCTACTGAAGCTTAACAATTACTAATTTATCTCTTTAAATATAAGAGGTTATTAAAGAAACGGGGTGTAGAAATGAGTCAAAATGCTACTAAAGCAATGATTGCTGAAGTATTTAATGATATAGCAACAGGAATAAAAAGCGGACAATTCAAGAAAAAAGTTAGAATAGGTTTAACTATACTAGGTTCTGAACATGGAGTCGAAGAGATGGTTAAAGCTGCTGAACTTGCAAAAGTAAAATATGGCGATTTTGATATAGTTTTAATTGGACCTAAAGTAGATGCTGATTTTGAAATAATAGAAGTAGAATCAGCTGAGGAAGGTCATAAAAAAATGACATCTATGTTGGAATGTGGAGAATTAGATGGTTGTGTTACACAACACTTTGATTTTCCAATAGGAGTTTCTACAGTAGGTAAAGTAATGACTCCTGGAAAAGGAAAAGAAATGATAATTGCTACAACTACAGGAACTACTTCTACAAATAGAGTTGAGGGTATGGTTAAAAATGCTATATCTGGGATATCTGTAGCTAAAGCTAGTGGTATTAAAAATCCAAAAGTTGGAATACTAAATCTTGATGGTGCTAGACAAGTAGAAAGAATTCTAAGAGAAACTCAAGAAGGGGGATATGACATATCCTTTACTGAATCATTAAGAGCTGATGGTGGAGCTGTAATGAGAGGAAATGACCTTTTAGCAGGAACACCGGACGTTATGGTTTGTGATTCATTAACAGGAAATCTTTTAATTAAGATATTCTCTTCATTTACTACAGGTGGAAATTATGAAACTGTAGGAGCTGGATATGGTCCTGGAATTGGAGAAAACTATGATAAGTTAGTTAATATAGTTTCTAGAGCTTCAGGAGCACCGCTTATTGCAGAAGCATTAAGATTCTGTGCAACTTGTGCAGAAAACAAGGTTTTGGATATAGCTAGGGATGAGTTTAAGTCAGCTAATGTAGCTGGATTAAAAGAATTTATAGATAAGACTATAAAAAAAGCTAACAAACCTCAAGAAGAGGAAGAGGTAAAAATGCCACCTAAAAAGGTAGTAACTTTCTCTATAGCAGGCATAGATATACTAGAGCTTGAAAATGCATGTAAAGCGCTTTGGAAAGAGGGTATATACTCAGAGAGTGGAATGGGTTGTACTGGGCCAATAGTACTTGTAGCTGATGAAGACGGTGAAAAAGCTCAACAGGTATTAAAGAATGCAGAGTTTGTATCTTAAAATATAAATAATAAAAATAAAATTGACTGTAGTCTTACAGTCAATTTTATTTGATTTTTACGGATAATTATGGTATATTCAGCATATAAATATATGAAATTAAATAATACTGAATATATTTATTTACATGATAAAAATTTTTTATTAGGTTATAATACATACTATAATAAAAAATTTTATATATTTATATTACTTATTTATTTCAGGAGGGTTTAAGATGAAAATGAAAAAAATAGTTGCTCTTATGGCAACGGTTGCTATGACTGCATCCCTACTTGTAGGTTGCGCTGGTAACGGAAACGATGACAAAGGCACAGCAAGTGAAGGCAAAGATACTCCTAAATCAGAAGTATCAGTAGGTCTTTCAACAGATGAAGGTGGATTAAATGACAAATCATTTAACCAATCAGCTGATGAAGGAGTTAAAAAAGCAGTAGAAGAGTTTGGAGTTAAATACACTTCAGTTGAAGCTCAAAAGAAAGAAGATTATGAACCAAACCTACAAGCTTTAATAGATGGTGGTTCTGATTTAACCCTAGCTATTGGTTTCCAATTAGCAGATGCAGTTACTAATGTAGCTAAAAACAACCAAGATTCAAAACTTTGTATTATAGACTCTGTAGTTGAAGCTAATAACGTAATGTCAGTAACTTTTAAAGAAGAAGAGGGTTCTTTTTTAATGGGAGTTATAGCTGGGTTAACTACTAAAACTAACAAAGTTGGATTTATAGGTGGAAAAGACTTCGATACAATTAACAAATTTGAAGCTGGTTTTGCTGCTGGTGTTAAAGCTGTTAACCCAAAAGCTGCTGAAGGTCTTTTAAGTGCAGATGGTAAAAATCCAGGAACAACTGTTAAATATGCAGATTCTTTTGCTGATACAAATAAAGGTAAGGAACTTGCTACATCATTATATGGAGCTGGATGTGACGTAATTTATCATGCAGCTGGTGGATGTGGTATTGGTTTATTCCAAAGAGCACAAGAATTAAAGAAAGAAGGAAAAGAAGTTTGGGCTATTGGTGTTGATATGGACCAAGCGGTTTCTCTTCCAGACTTTAAAGATGTTATCCTTTCTTCTATGATGAAGAGAGTTGATAATGCTACTTACGATGCAACAAAAGCAGTTATAGATGGAACCTTCAAAGCAGGTCATGTTGAGTTAGGTATTGCTGAAGGCGGAGTAGGTATGGCTGCAACAACTAAAGACAATACTGCTGCTGATGTAATTAAGAAAGCAGAAGAGTTTGAAGCTAAAATTAAAGAAGGTAAAATTAAAGTACCTGCTACAAGACAAGAAGCTATTGATTATAAATAAGCAAGAAGAGAGTAAGAAAAAAGCTAGATTTTACATCTAGCTTTTTTTTATTAGTTTTGTTAATATATTTTTATTAGAATGAAGTTGTATGAAAAAAAAATATTCAATAAAATATTTTTGTGGTATAATGGGAGATGGATTCTATAAAGTACATATAGATATTTTAACTAATATTAAGCATTTTAATGTAGTATGTAAACGTAGGTAATATTATAAGGAGGAAGGGAAATGGAAAAAGTAATTGAAATGAAAGGTATAACTAAAGTTTTCCCTGGTACCATTGCAAACGACAGTGTGGACTTTGATTTATTACAAGGAGAAACACACGTATTGTTGGGTGAAAATGGTGCAGGGAAAACTACCTTAATGAATATACTTTATGGCTTGTATCAGCAAGAAAAAGGTGATATTTATGTTAATGGAAATTTAGTTAAAATTAACAACCCTAGTGAAGCGATAAAGCTTGGAATAGGAATGGTTCACCAACACTTTATGTTAGTTCACAACCTTACAGTAGCTGAAAATATTGTACTTGGATGTGAACCCAATAAAGGGTTATGCCTAGACAGAAAAAAAGCCTATAATGATGTGAAAGAATTGTCAGATAAGTATGGATTTTCCATAGATCCAAATGCTGTGATTGAAGATATATCTGTAGGGCAACAGCAAAAGGTGGAAATTCTTAAGGCTCTTTATAGAGGGGCAAAGATATTAATTCTTGATGAACCAACAGCGGTTTTAACTCCACAAGAAATTGAGGAATTAGGCAAAATATTAGATAATTTGAAAAAAGAAGGAAAATCTGTTATTCTTATAACTCATAAATTAAAAGAAGTTATGAGTATGAGTGATAGGGTTACTATAATTAGAAGAGGTAAGGTTACTGGTATCGTTAATACTGCTGATACTAGTATTGATGAATTAGCTGAGTTGATGGTTGGAAGAAAGGTAAATTTAGTAGTAGAAAAAAGAGAATCTGAATTAACAGGAGAAGTTCTTAAGGTTGAAAATGTATCTGCAAATGATCAAAGAGGAATTCCTGCTGTGAAAAATGTTTCATTTACTGTTAATGGAGGCGAAATTTTAGGAGTTGCAGGAGTAGATGGGAATGGACAAACAGAACTACTAGAAGTACTTACAGGTCTTAGAAAAGGTCATAATGGAAAAATATTATTAAATGGAAAAGATTTATATGGAAAATCTCCTAGAGAAATTATTGACGCAGGTATTGGACATATTCCTGAAGATAGACATAAAAGAGGACTTATACTAAAATATTCATTATTTGAAAACTCTATTCTTGGGATTCATAAAAACAAAGAATTTAATAAAGGTATTATGATGGATTATAAGGCTATCAAAAAACATTGTGACATACTTATAGAAGAGTTTGATGTAAGAACACCGAGTAATGAAGTAAATGCATCTGCTTTATCTGGAGGTAACCAACAAAAGTTAATTGCAGCTAGAGAAATTTCTAAAGACCCAACATTATTAATTGCAGCTCAACCTACAAGAGGTATAGATGTAGGTGCTATTGAATATATTCATAGTAGACTTGTGGATGAGAGAGATAAAGGAAAAGCAGTACTTTTAGTATCTTTAGAATTAGATGAAATTTTAGCTCTTTCAGATAGAATTGCTGTTATGTATGATGGTGAAATAGTAGATATTTTAGACAGAAAAGATGCAGATGAGCAAAAACTGGGTATATTAATGGCTGGTGGAAGCTTAGATAAGAAAGGGGAAGAGAAATAAAATGAGTAGTAAAGTTAAGGATACAATAAAGACTATACTCTTTCCTGTAGCAGCAGTTATACTTTCTTTATTTATATCAGTATTTTTTGTTATGTGGGCAAAAGGGTATTCAATAACTCAATATTTTACAGCTTTCACTGATTTAGTTTCAACTATATGGACTGGTAGTTTTGGAACACAAAGAAATACCATGGCTACACTAGCGGAAGTGACACCTTTAATTTTTACTGGTGTAGCTAATGCTATAGCTTTTAGATGTGGACTATTTAATATTGGTGTAGGTGGTCAATTTGTACTAGGTATGGTTGCAGCTGCTATAGTAGGAACCATACCAGGATTAAGTCCTATAGTACACATTCCATTAATAATTGTAAGTGGTATAGTTGCTGGAGGAATTTGGGGAGGAATACCAGGATTTCTTAAAGCGAAATTTGGAACAAGTGAAGTTATAAATACAATTATGATGAACTATATTTCTATTGCTTTAGCCAACTATATTATACTTAGAACGGCCTTCGGAGTTCCAGGAAAAGCTGCAACTCCAATGATACAAGAAAGTGCAAAACTTGCAAGGTTTGTTCAAGGAAGCTCAGCTAATATAAGTTTATTTATAGGTATTATAACAGCTATTATTATGGCATTTATATTATGGAAAACTACCATTGGATATGAGATAAGAGCTGTTGGTATAAATCCTCATGGTGCAGAATATGGTGGAGTAAATGTTGCTAAGAATGCAGTTTTAGCTATGGTTTTATCAGGAGCTATAGCTGGACTTGGTGGAGCTACACATGTAGCTGGTGTGAAACATTTAATTCAAGATTTTATGGTAGTTCCTAGCTATGGGTTTGATGGTATAGCAGTAGCATTGTTAGCTAAGAAAAATCCAGTAGCATGTATTTTATCAGCCATATTGTTCGGAGCTTTAAATAGTAGTTCAAGAGCTCTTCAAATTAGTGGAATACCAAAAGAAATAGTATTTTTAATTCAATCAGTAATTATTATATTCGTAGCAACAGATTACATTGTGACTTACTTTGGAAATAAGAAAAAGAAAGGGGAGATAATGAATGGATAATATAATTGTTGTTAGTATCATTTCATTAATAACAGCTACTTTAAGAATAGCTACACCTCTTATCTTCACATCCTTAGGCGGGGTGTTTTCTGAGCGTTCAGGAGTAGTAAATATAGGTCTTGAAGGTATGATGACCATAGGAGCATTTTTTGCTGTATATGGAACATATATAACAGGCAGTCCTGTAGTAGGAATAGTGTTTGCTTTAGTAGCGGGTGGATTACTTGCATTAATTCATGCAGTTCTTAGTATCCACTTAAAATCAGACCAGGTTATTTCTGGTACAGCTATTAACTTGTTTGCTACAGCTCTAGCTAGTTTCTTGATATATATATTATTCAATGGAAAGGGAGGTCAAACAGACTTGGTAACCCTTCTTCCTTACAACTTACCAAAATTCATTGTTAATATTCCTATTATTGGTGATATTTTATCTGGATTAAACTGGTTTGTAATAATAGCAATAGTATTGGTATTTGTAGCCCATTTTGTACTTTACAAAACTTCTATTGGACTTAGAATTAGATCTGTAGGAGAACATCCAAAAGCTGCAGATACACTAGGAATAAATGTATACCTAGTAAGATACATTTGTGTAATATTATCAGGAATGTTAGCTGGTCTTGGTGGAGCTGCTTTATCAATTGGTATTACACCAATATATAGAGAGGGGATGATAGCAGGTAGAGGATTCATTGCTTTAGCAGCCGTAATCTTTGGTAACTGGACACCTATCGGTTCCTTTGGAGCATGTTTGTTATTTGCTTTTGGTGAATCATTCCAAATATTTGCCCAAGGGCTTGGATGGTCATTACCATCTGAAGTGTTTACAATTATACCATATCTATTAACTATGTTAGCACTTGCTGGCTTTGTAGGGAAAACAAATGCACCAGCTGCTTCAGGAGAAGCATATGAAAAGAATGGTAGATAATATTTAAATTAATTTAAATTGTAATATAGTTTAGAGAGTTAGTTTGTTATAGGCTAACTCTCTTTTTATAAATTATTGTCAGGGAAATATGGATTGTCTCTATTTAGTTAGAAATATCATATAATTTATGATATGATTAGTTAAGATGAGTAGGAGGGATATTTATGAATTTAAGCTTTGATTTAAGGATATCACAGGAACAAAAATTGATTATGACAATGCAGATGCAACAATCAATAAAGTTATTACAAATGTCATCCTATGAACTTTTACAACATATTGATAAGGAATTACAAGAAAATGTAGTTTTGGAAGTAGAAAATAATTTAGAAATAGCTAAAGAAGAAATAGTTGATAATGAGTTGAGAGAGTATAGAGAATTAATTAGAGACATGGCCATGGATAATTATAATGATAGATCATACTACAAACATGAAGAAGATGATTTGGTATCACCTTTCAATTTTATAAGTAGCAAATCTACTATTAAGGATTATTTAAGAGAACAAGTTATGCATAGTAATTTAGATAGACAAGATGAGTGTATTTGTAGATATATTGTAGATAATATTGATCATAGAGGATATTTAGATGAAAAGATTATAGATAATTTAATGGAAGAACTCAGTATTTCAAAGGATTCTGCTATGAGATGTGTAGATATAGTTCAGGGACTTGAACCGCCTGGAATATGTGCTAGGTCACTGAGTGAATGTTTAATACTTCAACTACATAGGAAAAATATAATTAATAATTATGTTGAGGAAATAATAAATAATTATTTAGATGAGTTATCAAAAGGAAAATATCAATTAATAGGTAAAAAACTTGGAGTTTCGGCTAAAATAGTTCAAGAATGTGAAGATATAATAAAAAAAATGGAACCTAAACCTACCAGGGGATTTTTTACTGGTGAAGAGATTGGATATTTGATTCCAGATGTTTATATAAAAAAAATAAGTGGTGATTATGTAGTTTTAATGAATGATAATTTATTACCTAAATTAATAATTAATAATACATATAAAGATGTAATTAATAGCAGTAATGATTCAGAAGCTATAGATTATGTAAAAGACAAAATAAGTAGTGCGATGTTTTTGATTAAAAGTATACAAAATAGAAAAAATACTTTGTGTAAAGTCATGGAGGAAATAGTTAAAAATCAAGAGGAGTATCTAGATAAGGGTAATAATTATATAAAACCTATGACTATTAAATATATAGCTAATAGTTTAAACATGCATGAATCTACGGTTGGTAGAGCTATTAGAGATAAATATGTAGCTCTTCATACAGGGGAAATTAAGAGAATAAAGGATTTGTTTACTAATAGTGTAAACATTTTAAGTCAAGATATATCATCTGTTAGTGTAAAAGATATGATAAAGAATATAATAGAATCTGAAGACAAGTCAAAACCACTATCTGACTCAGTTATATGTAAAATTGTTAATGAAAAAGGCATAGATATATCTAGACGTACTATAGCCAAATATCGAGAGGAGTTAGGAATAAAATCCTCATCTCAGCGAAAAAGATTAATATAGATTTTGATATTCCATATGAAACATTAATTTATTATTATGATTTATATGGAATTAATTTTTTGTATAAATTGTAGATGAATGTAGAAATATAACTTATATAAAACTAAAATTAACATAAGTGCTTCACAAACAATGAATATTGTCATATAATATAAACAGGGATTTGAAATGTTTATGGGACGAATTATGTCCATAGGGACATGTTTTGTCAATGAGGTGAAAGATGGAGAAGTTATTAAAATTACAGCAGAAGGTAGTGCCTGAATTGCTAGAAGTTTTAGATGTGCGATATACCGTATTAAAAAATATAAAGTATAGAGAACCTATAGGCAGAAGGTTGCTGTCAACCATAGTAAATTTAAGTGAAAGAGTTGTAAGAAGTGAAACAAATCTATTGAAAACTCAAGGATTAATTGATATTAAGTCTTCTGGTATGTATATTACTGAAGAAGGTGATGAAGTTTTTATTGGACTTAAGGCTTTTATGAAGGAATTAAGTGGTTTAAATCACTTAGAAGAGGACTTGAAGAAAATTCTTAAAGTTAGAGAAGTGATAGTTATTAACGGAAATGTAACAGAAGATAATTCATTATATACTGAACTTGGTAGGGTAGCGGGTAATTATTTAAAAAGTATTATTAAAGATGATATTATAATATCCCTTACAGGAGGACGAACAATTAAGGAGGTAGTTTACAATTTCCTTCCAATGACTAAATATAAAAATATAAAGGTTTTACCTGGAAGAGGTGGTATGGGAAAAGAAACAGAAATACAATCTAATACCCTAGTAGAGATTTTAGCAAATAAGTTAGATGCTACTTATGAATTGTTACACATTCCAGATAACATAAGTAGGGATTCTTTTAAAGCATTGATTAAGGAATCAGATATTAAGGAAACTTTTGAACATATAGAGAAATCAAATATTCTTATCCATGGTATAGGACTGGCTAAAGATATGTGTGATAAGAGAAGTTTAGGTAAGGACGTAAAGGAAAGAATATTAGAATTAGGAGCTATAGGAGAAGCTTATGGACATTATTTTAATAGCAAAGGTGAGGTTGTATATTCTATGCCTTCAATTGGAATAACTAAAGATAGAATTGAAAATATCCCTAATGTAATAGCTGTAGCGGCAGGTGTTGAAAAGGCAGAAGCTATCATGGCTATACAAATGGATAAATTAAATTCAACATTAGTTACTGATGAAGCTACGGCAAAAGAAATTTTAAAATTATTTTTAAATAAAGTTGGTTGTTAATACTTAATGATTTTATCCTAGAGTTACTTATTAAAGTACTTATATGTTTTTAAAATTAATATATTATGATTTTTCAGATTATATGCTTTAGAATCAATATGTATATATAAGAAAATGTATTTCTAGATAAGGATTTTTAGGATGATATTTCCTAAAATTCTATTTATATCAATTAAGTTTTAATATAAAAATTATTAAATTAAATGTTGGAGGTATTTTATAATGGTTAAAGTTGGAATTAATGGATTCGGTAGAATTGGAAGAAATGTATTTAAGGTTTTGGTAGATAAATATGGAAATGACATAGAAGTTGTAGCAATTAATGATTTAACAGATCCTGAGACGCTAGCACATCTTTTGAAGTATGATACCCTTTATGGAAAATTCAATGGAACAGTTGAATCTACTAAGAATTCAATTATAGTTAATGAAAAGGAAATAAGAATATTTGCAGAGAGAGATCCTAAAAATATACCTTGGGGACTTCAAGGTGCAGATATTGTAATAGAATCTACAGGATTATTTACAGATGCTACAAAAGCAAAGACTCATATAGAAGCTGGAGCTAAAAAGGTGTTAATTTCCGCACCAGCAAAAAATGAAGATATAACAATTGTACTGGGAGTAAATGAAGATAAATATGATGCTAAAAATCACAATATTATTTCAAATGCTTCATGTACAACTAACTGTTTAGCTCCTTTTGCAAAAGTTTTAGATGAGAAGTTTGGTATAGTACAAGGACTTATGACTACAATACACTCATATACTAATGATCAAAAAATATTGGATGCTCCACATAAAGATTTAAGAAGAGCTAGAGCTGCAGGAGAATCAATGATTCCCACAACTACAGGAGCGGCAAAAGCGGTTGCATTAGTTTTACCACAGCTTAAAGGGAAATTAAATGGTATGGCAGTAAGGGTTCCAACACCAACAGTTTCAATGACTGATTTAGTATGTGAACTTGGTAAGTCAGTGAGCGTAGAGGAGGTTAATGGGGCTTTAAGAGAAGCGGCAGAAGGAAAACTTAATGGGATTTTAGGATTCTCTGAGGAACCATTAATTTCAATGGACTTTAGAGGTGATGAGAGATCTTCAATTGTAGATGCATTATCAACTATGGTTATGGGAGATAATCTAGTTAAAGTGGTAGCTTGGTATGATAATGAGTGGGGTTACTCAAATAGGCTAGCAGATTTAACAAAATATGTTGCAGATAGATTATAATCTTCAAAATGTGTTAAAATAGGTATGTAATAAAAATCTAGTTCTATGATTTATGATTGAACTAGATTTTTATTACAATAAGTTTAAAAAAAGGAGATTTTAATATGTCATTTAGCAAGAAATCATTAGAAGACATCAATGTGAAAGGTAAAAAGGTTTTAGTAAGGTGTGATTTTAATGTACCTATAGTAGAGGGTAAAATTACTGATGAAAATAGACTTCTAGGAGCAATACCTACTATAGAGTACTTAGTTAACAATAATGCAAAGGTTATATTATGTTCACATTTAGGAAAACCAAAGGGGGAGCCGAAACCAGAGCTTTCGCTATCACCAGTAGCAGCAAGATTAAGTGAACTATTAAATAAGAAGATAATTTTTGCAGCGGATGATAATGTAGTGGGAGATAAAGCAAAGTCAGCTATTTCAGATATGAATGATGGAGATATAGTACTATTACAAAATACTAGATTTAGAAAAGAAGAAACTAAAAATGAAGAAAGTTATTCTAAGGAATTAGCTTCTCTTTGTGATCTATTCGTAAATGATGCTTTTGGAACAGCACATAGAGCTCATTGTTCTACAGTAGGAGTAACTGAGTTTGTAGAAGAGTCAGTTTGCGGATATTTAATTCAGAAAGAGCTTAAGTTTTTAGGAGAAGCTATAGAAAATGCTGAGAAACCATTTACTGCTATTTTAGGAGGTTCTAAAGTATCAGATAAAATTAATGTAATAAATAATCTTTTAGAGAAAGTAGACAATCTTCTTATAGGAGGAGCTATGGCATATACTTTCCTAAAAGCTAAAGAATATAAAATGGGTATATCAAGGGTAGAAGAAGATAAAATTGATTATGCACTAGAGATGATGGATAAGGCTAAAGAAAAAGGAGTAAAATTATATCTACCGATAGACCACGTAGTAGCTACGGAATTCAATAAAAATGCAAATCCAGTAATAACAGAATATGAAAATATTCAAGATGGATATATGGCTTTAGATATAGGGCCAAAAACAAGAGAATTATATGCGGAAGTGATAGCTAAATCTAAAACTATTATTTGGAATGGTCCAATGGGAGTTTTTGAATTTGAAAACTTTAATAAGGGAACAATAGCAGTAGGAGAAGCTATGGCTAATTGTGATGGAATTACAATAATTGGTGGAGGAGATAGTGCTGCGGCTGTTAATATATTTGGTCTAGGAGATAAAATGACACATATTTCAACAGGTGGCGGGGCTTCCTTAGAATTTTTAGAAGGAAAAGAACTTCCAGGAATTGTTGCTTTAAATGATAAATAAATGTAAAATCTATAAAGAAAGTAATAAACGAGATAAAATCTTGTTTATTTACTTTCCTTTTAGAGAGTAATATATTATATTTGATTTAGAGAAAAAAATGTAATATGTCTCTTAAGGAAAAAATTTGAATATCTTAGCATTATGAAAGATGTGTTGCAAAGTTATTAATAGGAGGATTAATCATGAGAAAAGCAATAATAGCAGGAAACTGGAAGATGAATAATACAATAGAAGAAGCAGTAAATTTAGTTAGGGAATTAAAGCCTTTAGTAAATGATGCTAGCTGTGATGTAGTAGTTTGTCCCACTTTTTTAAGTTTACCAGCAATAGTTGAAGAATGTAAGGGAAGCAATATTATGGTTGGGGCTCAAAACATGCATTTTGAAGAGTCAGGTGCTTTTACAGGAGAAGTTTCTCCATTAATGCTTAAAGAACTAGGAGTAAAATTTGTTATAATTGGACATAGTGAAAGAAGACAGTATTTTAATGAAACTGATGAAGCTATTAATAAAAAATTAAAGACTGCTTTTCATCACAAGATTACACCTATATTATGTATAGGTGAAAGTTTACAGCAAAGAGAATTAGGAATAACTGAAGAAGTATTAGGTGCTCAAATAAAGCAAGATTTAATAGGAATAAAAAAAGAGCAAGTTGAAAATATGGTTATAGCCTATGAACCTATTTGGGCAATAGGGACAGGAAAAACTGCAACTGCAGATGATGCTAATAATACAATAGGATTTATTAGAGGAGTTATATGCAAGTTATACGGAGAAGAAGTTGCAGATAAAGTTAGAATTCAATATGGCGGATCAGTTAAGCCATCAACTATAAAAGAGCAAATGTCAAAGGAACATATAGATGGAGGATTAATAGGTGGAGCTAGTCTTAAAGCTTCAGATTTTGCAGCTATTGTAAATTACTAATAAAAGGATGGTCAAATATTATGAATAAAAAACCAGTAATGCTAATGATATTAGATGGTTTTGGAATAAGCGACAATGTGGATGGAAATGCAGTTAGAGAGGCCAATAAGCCTAACTACGATGGATTAAAGGCTAAATATCCTCACACCACATTATCGGCTTCTGGTCTAGATGTAGGGCTTCCTGAGGGGCAGATGGGTAACTCAGAAGTAGGACACTTAAATATAGGTGCGGGAAGAATAATATATCAAGAATTGACTAGAATAACAAAATCAATTAAAGATGGCGATTTCTTTGAAAATAAAGCTTTTAATATTGCTATTGATGAGGCGTTAAAAAATAACTCAGCTATTCACTTAATAGGATTATTATCAGATGGAGGAGTTCATTCTCATATAAATCATGTAAAAGCTCTTATAACTCTTTGTAAGAGAAGGGCTGTAAAAAAAGTTTTTGTCCATTGCTTTTTAGATGGAAGAGATGTATCACCAACATCTTCAAAAATATTTATAGAAGAGTTACAAAACCATATGGATAGTGAGGGAATAGGAGAAATTGCAACTATTTCTGGTAGATATTATGCTATGGATAGAGATAATAGATGGGAAAGAGTACAATTGGCCTATAATGCAATGGTAAAAGGTGAAGGAAATATTAGTACCTCCCCATTTGCAGTTGTAGACGATGCTTATCATGATAATAAAACAGATGAGTTTGTAATTCCTAGTGTAATTGTGAAGGATGGGAAACCGGTAGCTACTATAAAAAATAAAGATTCCATAATATTTTTTAACTTTAGACCAGATAGGGCAAGAGAGATAACTAGAGCTTTAAAAGATAAGAATTTTAAAGGTTTTGAAAGAGAAAGTTTAGATGTAACCTATGTATGTATGACTCAATATGATAAAACTATTGAGGATGTACAAATAGCTTATAAACCGGAGAGTTATGAGAATACATTAGGTGAATATGTTAGTAGTAAAGGATTAAAACAGCTTAGAATTGCAGAAACAGAAAAATATGCTCATGTAACTTTCTTCTTTAATGGTGGAGTAGAGGAACCTAATAAGGGTGAAGATAGGGTATTGATTCCATCACCTAAAGTAGCAACCTATGACTTAAAACCAGAAATGAGCGCCTATGAAGTTACTGATGCAGTATTAAAAAGTATTGAAAAAGACGAATATGATTTAATTATATTAAATTATGCTAATCCAGACATGGTTGGACACACTGGAGTTATTGAAGCAGCAGTAAAGGCTATTGAAGTTGTAGATTATTGCTTAGGCAAGGTTGTAAATAAAGTACTAGACCATAATGGTACAGTGTTTATCACAGCAGACCATGGTAATGCTGAGTCTATGATTGATTACTCTACAGGCAAACCAATGACTGCACATACTACTAATCTGGTTCCATTTACATACGTAAGTAAAGAAGTAGGAACACTTAGAAGTGGAGGAATACTTGCAGATATTGCTCCAACTATCTTAACGAAGATGGAATTAGATATTCCAAGTGAAATGAGTGGAAAATCATTAATTTAAGTTGTTAAGTTAAAATATTTAGCCATGCTAAATTTATTATAAACATAATATGAAGGAGGAAAAAAAATGAAACAATATGTTGAAATTATTGATGTCTATGCGAGACAAATATTAGATTCAAGAGCGTTCCCAACAGTAGAGGTTGAAGTTGTTCTAGAAGATGGTACAGTAGGGGTAGCGGCAGTACCTTCAGGAGCATCAACAGGTCAATTTGAAGCTGTTGAATTAAGAGATGGAGATAAATCTCTATACAATGGAAAAGGTGTATTAAAAGCTGTTGATAATGTAAACAACATAATAGCAGAAGAATTAATAGGAATGAATATATTCGATCAAGTTGCTATAGATAAGACTATGATAGAATTAGATGGAACTCATAATAAAGAAAAATTAGGTGCTAATGCTACTTTAGGAGTGTCCCTTGCTTGTGCAAAAGCTGCAGCAAATTACTTAGGACTTGGTTTATACCAATATATTGGTGGAGTTAATGCTAAAGTTTTACCAGTACCTATGATGAATATCTTAAATGGTGGAAAACATGCTGATAATAATGTGGACTTACAAGAGTTTATGGTTATGCCAGCAGGAGCTACATCTTTTAGCGAAGCTTTAAGAATGGGAGCAGAAGTTTATCATGCATTAAAAGGAATCTTAAAAGCTAAAGGACTTGGAACAGGTGTAGGTGATGAAGGTGGATTTGCTCCAGATTTATCATCAAATGAAGAAGCAATAAAAGTTATAATCGAAGCAATAGAAAAAGCTGGATATGTTCCAGGAAAAGATGCTTTCATAGCACTTGACCCAGCATCTTCTGAATTCTTTGAAGATGGAAAATATAATCTTGCTGGGGAAGGAAGAATGTTAACTCCTCATGAGATGGCAGATTACTATGTAGAATTATGTGAAAAATATCCAATAATATCTATTGAAGATGGTATGGCTGAAGAAGATTGGGAAGGATGGAAGTACTTAACTGATAAAATAGGTAAAAAAATTCAATTAGTTGGAGATGACTTATTTGTAACTAATACTTCTAGACTTGGAATGGGAATTGAAAGAGAAACTGCAAACTCAATTCTTATAAAATTAAACCAAATAGGAACTTTAACTGAAACTTTAAATGCTATAGAAATGGCTGCAAGAGCTGGTTATACTGCAGTAGTTTCTCACAGATCTGGAGAAACGGAAGATACTACAATAGCTGATTTAGTAGTAGCTACAAATGCAGGTCAAATTAAAACTGGAGCGCCTGCAAGAAGCGAGAGAGTTGCTAAATACAACCAGTTATTAAGAATCGAAGAAGAACTTGGTGACATGGCTGAATTTAGAGGATTAAAATCTTTCTTTAACATAAAAAGATAACTAATTTCTATAATAAAACATCGAACAAATACAAAATTTGTTCGATGTTTTATTTATATATTAGAAGTATATATTAATTTAATATATATATTTACATTTATTACCAGAAGTTTAGCGCGTGAAGTTTTTTTAAGCGGAAGCCTGTTTGTTTTGAACGGAGTTATTATTTTTTATACAAAAATTATATATTCCGATTTTTTCTTGGAA
>NZ_DGRF01000008.1:0-4527 GCF_002390995.1 Clostridium sp. UBA4395 | reverse complement strand
TCTATTTTGCGAAAGCCCCTTTTTATTTTTACAGAGGAAATAGATATTAATAGTAAGTATATGTTGTTACTAATTGTTAATAAGTAAATAATTTGTTAATGTACTTTTTCCTTTTAATGAAGATATGTACATATATGAAACGAAGGTTCAATTTTCAGAAAATTTCATTGGAATCAGAATGACGATTCTCAATGGAGATAAAGAGTAAAGTTAATTTTTATTGAAGGAATAAAGGATTAGAAATTCAATATTGTAAAAATATCACTTTAAAAAGATATGATGCTATGAAAAGAGAAGATAAATAAAGATAATATGCCATGAAAACGTTTTAAAAAAAGGAAAATGGAAGAAATCCAAGGTGGGTGACGATTGATGAAACTGACTGGTCGGTATAAAATTGAGAGATATTAATGAAAGGGAGATGGACATGAACTATGGCAAAGATATCTAAGAAGATAGCTGAGAGTAGAGTTATAATTTTAGTTTTAGCATTTTTATTACTTATTCCATCTGTATTGGGGTTTATTAAGACTAAAATTAATTACGATATACTAAGCTATTTACCAGATGATTTAGAAACTGTAAGAGCAGAAGAGATTCTAAAAAGAGATTTTGATTGTGGATCACTTAGTATGCTGATAGTAGAAGGTATGGAAGATAAGGATGTGGCAAAAATAAAGGAAAAGGTGGAAAAAATTCAAGGAGTACAAAAGGTATTATGGATAAATGATGTTTTGGATTCACCAATTCCTAAGGATATACTTCCTAGTAGCATACAAGATGTGTTTTATGCTAAGGATTCAACTATGATGGTAATAATGCTAGAGGAAGGTAGTGCTAATATTATTACACAAAGTGCTGTAGAAGATATAAGAAAGGTTGCTGGAGAACAAAGTTTTCTAAGTGGGATGGCTGGAATAGTTAAAGATACTAAGGACTTATCAGATAAGGAAACTCCATTTTATGTATTAATAGCAGTAGTATTATCTTTAATAGTTCTAGCACTGACTATGGATTCAGTGGTAATACCAGTTATATTCTTAGGGAGTATAGGAATTGCAGTAATTTATAATATGGGAAGTAATATTATTTTTGGAGAGATATCCTATATAACTAAGGCTCTGTCAGCAATATTGCAACTTGGAGTAACTATGGATTACTCAATTTTCTTACTGCACAGATATGATGAAGAAAGAGAAGTTCAAAAGGACAAAGTAATAGCTATGGCAAATGCTATAGCCAATACAATGACTTCTGTAGCAGGAAGTTCATTAACTACAATAGCTGGATTTTTAGCTCTTTGTACAATGGATTTAGCTCTTGGTAAAGATATAGGGCTAGTTATGGCCAAAGGAGTACTTCTTGGAGTTATATGTACAGTAACTATTTTACCTGCTTTAATTCTTACATTTGATAAGGTTATTCATAAATATAGACATAAAACTTTACTACCAACCTTTGAAAAGACTTCTGAATTTGTGGTAAAGCACCATAAAGCTTTTGTATTAATAGGAATTTTAGTATTTATCCCTGCATTTATAGGTAAGGTTAATGCTAAAGTATATTACAATTTAGATGAGTCTCTTCCAAAGGATTTACCATCTATCGTGGGAACCAATAAGTTGAAGAATGACTACGGGATGACATCTACAAACATGATTTTAATTAAAGATAGCCTTGATAACTATAAAGTTAAAGCTATGGCTGATGAACTAGAACAGGTAGAGGGAGTTTCTTCAGTAATTGCCCTAGAGAAAATACTAGGACCAAGGGTACCTGAGAGTTTTGTACCAAAAGATTTATTAGAAAAGATAAGATCAGGAGGCTATGAGCTTTTTGTAGTAAACTCAGAATATAAGGCAGCAACAGATGAGGTAAAAGAACAACTTGTAAAAATAAATGACATAGTAAAAAAATATGATTCTGATGGATTAGTAAGTGGAGAAGCTCCATTGACTAATGACTTAATCAAAATTTCAGATATAGACTTTAAAAATGTTAGTATTGCATCTATAGTAGCTATATTTATAATTATAGCACTAGTATTTATGTCATTAAGTTTGCCAATAATTTTGGTTATTGCTATAGAGCTTGCAATATTTATAAATTTAGGTATTCCTTTCTATACAGGTAGTGTAATTCCTTTCATAGCGTCAATAGTGATAGGAACAATACAATTAGGTGCTACAGTGGATTATGCTATATTATTAACCTCTAGATTTAAAGAAGAACTTGAAATGTCATCAAACAAAATGGATGCTATGAGAATAGCTGTTCAAAGCTCATCTAGATCAATTATTACTAGCGCTTTGACATTCTTTGGGGCTACAGCTGGAGTTGGTATTATATCTAAACTGGAAATGGTAAGTTCGCTATGTACATTAATGGCAAGAGGAGCAATAATTAGTATGTTTGTAATTTTATTTGTATTACCAGGGATTCTGTTAATTAGTGAGAAAGTAATAGTAAAAACAAGTAAAGGTTTTATAAAAAATGTTGAGGAGGCTGCATAAAAATGAAAAGAAAAGCATTATCTAAGAGAGTTATAGTGTTAGCTACAGTAGCAGCTATGATGACTTCTACAGTAGCAATGGCACAAGAAATAAACAAGGATGAAACAGTATATGTAATTTTAGATAGTAATGGAAAACCAGAACAAAAGATAGTATCCACTTGGATAAATGGTGAAGAAAATCTAGGAGAATTTAAGGACAAGTGTAATTTAGATAATATAAAAAATGTTAAAGGTGAAGAAACTCCAGCTATAAGTGGAGAGGAACTAACTTGGAAGGTAGAAGGAAAAGATCTTTATTATGAAGGAGAAAGTAAGAGAGAATTACCTTTATCAGTTAGTCTAAACTATGAGATTAATGGAAAAAAAGTAGAGCCTAAGGAAGCTTTAGGACAATCAGGTAATTTTAAAATAACTTTAACAGTAAAAAATAATGAATCACGAACAGTTAAAATCAATGGAGAAAATAGAACTTTGTATGTTCCTTTTGTCACAGTTTCAGAAATTATGTTATCTAATGATAAATTTAAGGACGTAAAGGTGGATAATGGTAAGCTTATTCAAGATGGTAATAATTCCTCAATTACCTTTGTTTCTGCACCAGGATTAAAAGAGTCTTTAAATTTAGGAAGTATGTTAGATATTAAAGATACTTTAGTAATAGAAGGAACAACTACAAACTTTAGTGTGCCAGCTATTATGATGGTTGCAACTACAGAAGCACTAGATTTAGAAAGTATTAGTGATGATGATAGTTTAGATAGCTTGAAAGATTCCCTTGTTCAACTTCAAAATGGTGGGGATGAATTGTTAGAAGGTTCTAAAAAGCTAGTAGATGGTCAGGAACAGTTAAGTTCCAACTATGCTAAATTTAATGATGGAGTAGGAACTTTTAAAAATGGAGTTTATGATTTAAGCAATGGAATAGACAGATTATCTAATAATACTCCTACTTTAAAATCTGGAGCTGATAAGCTACAAAATGGACTTTCACAATTAAAGGATGCTCAAGGACAATTTTATAAAGGAATAGAAACTTATGAAGACAACGCTTCTAAATTATTTACAGCCTATAATTCCATAGATAAAGGGATAAACTCATGTTTAACTGGTTCAACAAAGCTAAAAGAAGGATTAGCTGCAGGTAATGAAGGTTTAACTAATCTCAATAATTCTACAGCAAATTTAGATGCAATAGCAGCTCAATTAGATGAAATGGGTGCTTCAGTTGCAAAGATTAATCCTGAATTAGCAAATAATATTGCAAAGGCAAGTGGTGGAATTAAAGCTGTATCTCAGGGACAAAAGGATGGCATAGGAAAACTACAACAAGGAATGAAAGGCGCTTCTATTGGTGCAGGTGACCTTGAAGAAGGATTAAATGGATTATCTAAGGGGTCAAATGAGTTTAAAAATAAAGGGCAACTTTTATTAAAAGGTACTAACACTTTAAAGGAAAGTTCAGCAAAACTTAATGGAGCTTCAGCAGAGTTGTATAATGGAAGTACAGCACTATCTCAAGGAATTGGTTCTTTAGTAAGTGGTACTAATAAGTTAAGAGCTGGAGGTTCATTATTATTAAATGGAAGTAATGAACTATATGATAATTCAGGGAAATTATTAAAAGGTATAAATCAATTAAAAGAAGGAAACACAGAACTTTATAAGGGTGTTGTTAAATTAAAAGAAGAAGGCTTAGATAAGTTAAATGAAAAAGGTAATACTGCTATAAAGGATATACAAGGGGTAGTTGAAGCTAAGGATGAGCTTGTAAAACTTTCTAAGGAATATGGTGCTTTTTCAGGTATGAATAATTCTATGAATGGAAAAGTTAAATTTGTTATGAGAACAGAGGAAGTTAAAGCAGAGGCAGATAATAAAGGAGATAAAGACAAGGGAGTAGTGAAAGAAGAAGTTAAAGAGGAAAAAGGTTTCTTTAAAAGTTTATTAGATATATTTAAAAAATAGATTTACGTATAGTAATATTAAAAACAAGGGGCTGTATCAAAATTAAA
>NZ_DGRF01000093.1:0-2583 GCF_002390995.1 Clostridium sp. UBA4395 | reverse complement strand
AAGTGCATCACAACTTAATGGTGTTTAGCACAGACTAATACTATACCAATAAATAATTAAAACTTCTTCCACCTAGTATTTTACAAACTGATTATACACATACTATTTGTTGATAATATGGATATAAGAGGTTGTGTGAAGGTGATTACATTGAATGATAAACAAGAAATTATAATAAGTTATTTAAAGGAAAATTTGTCACAGAGGGAGATATATCGTAAGACTGGCATAGCCAGAGATACCATTAGAAAATATGTACGCGAGTATGAAAATAAAGCCCAACAATTAGGCTACTCATTGACTGGTGTAGATAAAGTAGACTTGATTGAAGATATTACAAAAGCGCCTAAATATAAGTCTTCTGAAAGAACTAAAACAGCAATTACCGATGAGGTGTTAGATAAGCTTAAAACTTTCTTGAAAGAGAATGAAACCAAAAGATTAACAGGATTCTCTAAACAACAGATGAAGAAAATTGATATGTATGAATCTCTTAACAAAGATGGCTTTAATGTTAGCTATTCATCTATCGTAAATTCTGTAAATAAACTTGAAAAGAAAAGGAAGGAAGCATACATACGCCAAGAATATATACCTGGAGATGTAGTTGAATTTGATTTTGGAACAGTTAAATTATACACAGAGGATAACGTCTTAAGAGAGTATCAATTAGCTGTATTTACAAGTGCTTATTCTAACTTCAGATGGGCTAGATTATTCCCAAGACAAAATACAGCATGCTTTTTAGAGGCTCACGCTCATTTCTTTGATGAAATAAAGGGAGCATTTAGAACGGTTGTATATGATAATACACGAGTTGCAGTTAAAAAATTTATTGGTAGATCGGATAAAGAACCAACAGAAGCATTATTAAAACTGTCGCTATATTATAAATTTAATTATAGATTTTGTAATGCATATAGTGGCAATGAAAAAGGTCATGTGGAAAGAAGTGTTGAAATCATAAGAAGGAAAGCCTTTCAGAAGGTAAACTTTTCATCGCTAGCTGACGCTAATAATCACTTAATTGATATTCTAAAAGAAATTAATTCTAAGTGCCCTTTTGGAAAAGATAAAACAGCTTATGAGTTACTAGAAGAAGAACAAATTAATCTTTTACCTAATATGCCATTGTATGAAACATCTACAACCGTACAAGTACGAGTAAGTAAGTATTCAACAATTATGGTTGAGTCATCACAATATTCAGTACCTGATACCTATGTCGATAGACTATTGCGATGTAAAGTCTATACTAATAAGATATTAGTTTTTGATGATATAGAAAAAGTAGCAGAGCATGATAAAATTGTTGGTTTTAACAAGTGGAAAATAGATATATCTCACTATACCTATACATTATTTAGAAAGCCGAAGGCACTTATAAACAGTACTGCATTTACTCAAATGGATGATGTTCTTAAAGATATCTACAAGCACTACTTTAGTGGAAAAGAAAAAGAATTTATACTTTTGCTAAATTGTGTTGGTAAGTATGGTCTTTCATCTGTGGATAAGGCAATAAGTTATTTGAAAGAAACTTGTCCATCCAATATAAGTGTAGACAAGATAGAATTTGTATGTTGTAGAAATGATGACAGCAAGTTAGTTTATCTAGCTGATTATAAAGATGAAATTACAACTAATTCAGTAAACATGATGAATCAATTTAATGATTTATTAAATGATTAAGGATGTGAAAACATGGTATTAGACTCATATTTAACACAAGCTAAAAATTATGCTTCAGAATTAAAATTAAATGTAATGAAATCAGCTCTTGAAGAAACTATTGATGATGCTCAAAATAATAACTTAAGCTATGAAGAATTTCTTTGTAGATTACTCCAAAAGGAGCATGATATTAGAAACTATAATTTAATACAAAGCAGAATAAAAACAGCTGCATTTCCTTATAAAAAATACTTTGAAGACTTGGAGATAGATTCTCTACCACAAGATGCTCAAAATAAACTTAAGCATCTAAGTAGCTTAAAGTTTATTGAAGAAGGCCAAAATGTAATTTTAGCTGGCAATCCTGGTACTGGTAAAACGCATATAGCAATTGCCCTTGGAATAAAAGCTTGTTTAGAAGAATATAAAGTATTATTTGCAACTGTACCACTTTTTATTACACAATTAAAGGAATTAAAATCTTCCAAATCCCTACGGGGTTTTCAAAACAAATTAGCTAAATATGATTTGGTCATACTTGATGAATTTGGATACATTTCTTCTGATAAAGAGGGGGCGGAGCTATTGTTTACTAACATATCCATTAGAACTGGGTCCAAATCTACGATACTAACTACTAATCTCGCTTTTGATAGATGGAATGAAATTTTAGGAGACCCTGTAATGACAGCTGCGTTAACCGATAGGTTGACTTATAAATCTTTTGTTATTAATATGAATGGAAATTCTTATAGGTTAAAAGAAACAAAAGCTTGGCTTAAAACACTAAACTAAAACTTACTAAAATATACGTATGAAAAATTATACATTTGCGGGTGGAAGAATTTTTAGCTGTAATTTGGAAGAGAAGTTATGTATAAAATACAAATGGTAATGACAGTTGATAAG